>NZ_JBFIIG010000017.1:0-41391 GCF_041601375.1 Pseudomonas sp.
CCTGCAGTTCCAAGCGCTGATACAGCGCCTCCTCATCCAGTTCGGGATGGGCGGCCTGCAAGCGTTCCAGCACCAGCTGCACACCCTGGAACAGGCTGTATTCGCGGATGCCCCGGCTGAGTCGGGTGAGACTCGGCTCAAAGTCAGCTGCGCTTCGGCCAGGCGGCGTTGAAGTCGGGCTCAGAATGCTCATTTACACCTCGTAAAGTCGGGTGCGACTCCAAGCACTTCTTCGCCCGTCTTCGCCTTGCCTGGCTCTAGCTCGCATGCCTTTGCGCGGAGTCTCATAGCAGGGGCTGTTGCCCCATGCGCGGCGTCCATTGGTACACCTCTCCCTGTGTGCTCTGTACGCGCAGCTCGTGGTACGAGTTCAAGCTGGCATACAGGGCGAAAAATTCATTGAGTACCGAGGCGAAGAGGAACAAGTCGCCTTCGCCTACATAGCCCTCGGGGTTGATCGTCAGTTCGGTGCGCACCCCGCGCACCGGCAGGCCGCGGTGCAGGCGATCGACGTGCTGATGGCCGATCTTCTTCAGGCCGTTGAGCAGGCGCTTGCTGACTTTCTCCGCGTGCTGGTCGTAGTAGCGCGGCAGGTCGTAGGTCTCGAGGATCACCTTGAGCGCTTCGACGTTGGCCAGCGACAGGTAGTTCAGCGACATGTTGCTGATCAGCTTCCACAAAAAATCGCGGTGCAGCGGTGGCGCATAGCTCGGCGTCACCGCGCTGATATTGCGGAAGCTGAGGAACTCCGGGGTGTCCTCGCTGGGCAGGCAGATATCGCCCAGGCCCAGTTGGCGCGGCAGGTTCTGGTTGGTGCAGGTCAGCTCGATCGACAGCGTTTCGTGCTGGTCGAGGTTGCGCAAGCCGAAGCTCAGGTAGGTCTCCAGGCCGTCGCCGAGCATCGACGGTTGCTGGCGCACGCTGTAATGCGGGCGGGCGTGGGGCACATCGAAACTGGCGTCGTGCTCGAAGGACTCGAACGGCACGTACTCCTCATAGCCCTTGCCGCCGGGCTTCCAGCCGGTGACGCGATCCACCGAGAACACCCCGCAGTGCTGCGAATCGAACTCGGATGGCAGCAGCAGGTACTGATCCTGCTTGCCGTCCAGGCGGATCGGGATGGCGTCGTGGGTGAACAGGTTGACCACCGGCGTGCAGTACAGGCGCACGTTATCCAGGGTCGGGCGAATGCGCTGCCCCCCGGCCTTGTGGATATCGAAGCGCAGCTCGATGCCGCGCGCCTGCTTGAGCAGATCCGCCGGCAGACGCTTGAGCGCATCCAGGCCCTTGAGGTCGACGAACAGGAACTTGTCCTGGAAGGCGAAGTATTCCTGCAGGTAGCGGTAGCCGCGGAAGGTGTTCAGCGGATAGGGAATCAAGGCTTCGTCTTCGGCAAACCCCACCGGTTGCATGTTGCTGCCGGGTAACTTCAAGGCCGCGACGGGCTGATCGAAAGCATCCACCAGCGGCTTGCCGGCGCCATCGAGCAGCACCAACTGGATGCCGCCCAGGTGATTCAGCAGGCTCAGGTAGAGCAACTGGCTGATATAACGCTCGCCGGCCAGGTGCAGGCGCAGCTGCTTGAGGTCGAGATCGCCCAGATGACCGTCGGCGCTCATCGCCAGGCGCAGGCTGAGCAGCGCGCCGTCGCCCTTGACCGAATAATCCAGGCCGTTGAGCGCCAACGGCAGCACCTCGGTGGCATAGCAGGTGCGGAAGCGGCAGGTCACGCCCTGGATCGGCTTGGCCTCCACCGGTGTATTGCGCGGCACCGGCAACGCCGGCCCGGGGCGCTGTAGCGGGTCGAATTGCAGCATGCTGAAGGCTGGCAGCGGGCGCATATAGTTCGGCCACAGCAGGTGCATCAACGAGTGGGTCAGCTCCGGCAGCTCGTCGTCGAGCTTCTGCCGCAGACGCCCGGTAAGAAAGGCGAAGCCTTCCAGCAGCCGCTCGACATCCGGGTCGCGCCCGCTCTGCCCAAGAAACGGCGCCAACGCCGGGCTGCGCTCGGCAAAGCGCTTGCCGAGCTGGCGCAGGGCGGTGAGCTCGCTCTGGTAGTAGTGGTTGAAAGACACTGACCGATTCCTTTCAGGATGTACCGTTGCAGGTGAATAACTTGGCTTTGGAGGACATGTGGGGGGTGTTTGATTCAGGGTACCGAAGTACCTTTGCCTGGGCAGAACAATGGGTTTTCGATGACCCATTGTCGTGCGACACCTTTCTCGATTTTTTCCACGTGCTGCAGGTGGGTTTTTAACGTGCGTGCATTTACCTGTAGAGATGCACCATTCCTGCCGGAAATTCTCAGTTCGTATGCGTCCTGAATCTGTCCGATGACATCTTCTTTTTGAGATGCGCGGTAGAGTCCGATGAGTTCTCGGCCGCCGGGAAGAACGGTCAATGTCCGTTCGGGAAGGTCAATATTTGAGTCGTGGGCGACAACGACTTGCAGCGTTTGACCGCAATTATTGAATAGATAAATTTCGTTGCTAAACAGCTTTTGCGAGGTGCAGGCACTCAAGCTCGTCAGCATAGTGATTAGTGCGACAGCGTTTGATCCATTAGTCATGGAACTTCACCCGGGCCAGCCAGATAAGGCCTTTGGCATCCTCTTCGGCTGCAACCGTCCGGCTCCAGCGATCTCGGCTGTTTACGGTGTGGTGCATGAAGTAATGCATGACATCCACTTCTCCAGAGCGAGGGGTTTCGGTGCCTTCGATCTCGTTTTGCATAAGGGTCGAACTACCCTTATGAGTCCACGAGTAGTGGGGTACTAAACCGCCGTCCCCATAGCTATTCAGAATTAAATGTCCGAACTCGTGAGCGGCTGTGTACAGAAAGTCTTCACACGCATAATCCCTTGCGGTCAGTTCAGCATTGGAGATCTTGGCTTTTGCGAAGCTGGAATAAGCCCAACCCAAGTTGTGATGAATATTGCGGAAGATCCCGAAACTAGTTGAGCGTCCACCGTCGCTCGTCAGATTCTCGGTCAGGGGGAATGTCGCTGCTTTGGGTTCGTTGCCCAAGTCTGCAATGACGGTTAACTGGTATGCTCCCCGCGCAGCGCTGATGGCGTTACCTATGCCGGGTGCTCTGGTGCCGTTGCGCGACCAGTGCAATTCGATCCCTGCTTTGGCAAAGGACTCTCGCTGCTCATAAGGTGTTGGAGTAAGTCCGGGGATGCTTCCCTTGACGCCGCCATCGGAGAAGCTTGGCCGCACGGTAACTTCAACTGTTCGGGCATTACGGTCGATTTTGCTGTCAACCCAATCTACTTCCTTGGCTTTGTTCGATAGCCTCAATTCAACAATCTGCCGCTGACCACCTCTTACCGCCGTCAAGCGCAACATCAGGTCCGGGCTCTTCAGTACCTTGGTGTCGAGAACGCCTGCCTGGTTATAACCGTCCCACTGCCAAATGTGTTCACCGATGGGCAGCAGTGTCGCGGTGTTAGGTTCTGCGTATACCACGGTGCTGCCGTCGAGCACTTCGAGAGTCAGGTTATCCGCAACCTGCTTGCGGTTGTGCACCAAAAAATCGATTTTTTCGCTGTTCTTCGTAGTTCCTTTCTTTAGCTCTTTGTAGTCCGGTATTCCCAACGGAGTGAGGACACGGTTGCCTCCGGACTTCAGGCGGAGTCGGTAGTCCAGCTCTTCGCTTGAAGCCTCAGCCGCTTGCGCCGCTGGAATGAAAGCGTCGACCAAGGCCGTTGCCACCGCAGTTGCCACCGCCGTTGTTGCTGTTGCCGTAGTCGAAGTTTCAGCCGAAGCTTTGGGAGTCGCCGCCGCCGCGGGCATGACAGAAGGCGCGCTGAACGCGGCCCCGCCCCCACTCATCCCGATAATCACCGTCCCGGAACCCGCCGTCACTGTATTGCCATGGCTACCCACGGTGCCGACGGTGGTCGACGGCATGCTGTTGATCAGGACGGTGGGGATCACCGCGCTGGCCAGGGCGCCGCCGCAAGCGGAGGCGTCGCCCATGCGGGCGGCGGGCAGGCCGTCGAACAGCACGTCGGGCGAGCCAGCGGCGATCGGGTTGGTGCCGTGACCGGGAATCGGGCAGGAAGTGGGATCGTTGAGGCGGGCGGCGGGTTTACCGGACATGGGGCTCTCCTTAATTGACCTTGACCTGTCCGCTGCCGTTCAGGCTCGCGGAGAAACTCACTTGGCGTTTGCAGCCTTCGACGTCCAGCAGGCCTTCGATGGCGAAGCACAGGCTGAGCGGATCGTGGTGGCGGGGCAGGGAAATCACCCGCACCTCGCGCAAACGCGGCTCGTACGCTTCGATAAAGCGTTCGATGGCGATACGCGCCTGTTGCAGCGAATCGTGCAGCGACAGGCGCATATCGTTGAGATCGGGCAACCCGTAGTCGGGCAGCGTTTGCACGCTGCCCGCCCGGGTGCTGAGCATTTTGGCCAGGTGGGTCGCCACCGACGCCATGGCGGCGACCTCGCGGCTCCAGCCAGCACGTTGGCTGGCTTCGCCGCCGAGGCGTTCGAATAGACTTCCGTACCCGGCCATCAGGATGCTTACTCCTTGTCCAGCTTGCCGACCAGCGACAGGGTGAAATCGGCACCCATGTACTTGAAGTGCGGGCGCACGTTGAGGCTGACGCGGTACCAGCCAGGTTCGCCTTCGACGTCACTGACGATCACCTGGGCGGCGCGCAGCGGACGACGGCCACGGATTTCCGCGCTGGGGTTTTCCTGGTCGGCGACGAACTGGCGGATCCACTTGTTGAGTTCCAGTTCGAGGTCGGTGCGTTCTTTCCACGCGCCGATCTGCTCGCGCTGCAGCACTTTCAGGTAGTGGGCCAGGCGGTTGACGATGAACAGGTAGGGCAGTTGGGTGCCGAGTTTGTAGTTCAGTTCCGCGGTCTTGCCTTCGGCGCTGATGCCGAAGAACTTCGGCTTCTGCGCCGAGTTGGCGGAGAAGAACGCGGCGTTGTCGCTGCCCTTGCGCATGGTCAGGGCGATAAAGCCCTCTTCGGCCAGTTCGTATTCACGACGGTCGGAGACCAGCACTTCGGTCGGGATCTTGGTTTCGATCTCGCCCATGCTTTCGAAGTGGTGCAGCGGCAGATCTTCCACTGCGCCGCCGCTCTGCGGGCCGATGATGTTCGGGCACCAGCGGAACTTGGCGAAGCTGTCGGTCAGCTTGGAGGCGAAGGTGTAGGCGGTGTTGCCCCACAGGTAATGTTCGTGGCTGTTGGCGACGTTCTCTTTGTAGACGAAGGTCTTGACCGGGTTGTCTTCCGGATCGTAGGGGTTGCGCAGGAGGAAGCGCGGCACGGTCAGGCCGACGTAGCGGGCGTCTTCCTGCTCGCGGAAGCTCTGCCATTTGGCGAATTGCGGGCCTTCGAAGTGGTCTTTGAGGTCCTTCAGGTCCGGCAGGCCGGTGAAGCTTTCCAGGCCGAAGAATTTCGGCCCGGCGGCGGCGATGAAGGGGGCGTGGGACATGGTGGCGACGCTGGCAACGTATTGCAGGGTCTTGATGTCCGGGGCGCTCGGGTCGAAGAAGTAGTTGGCGATCAGGGCGCCGACCGGCTGGCCACCGAACTGGCCGTATTCGGCGGTGTAGATGTGCTTGTACAGGCCGGATTGGGTGATTTCCGGGCTGTCTTCGAAGTCGTCGAGCAGATCCTGCTTGGAGGCGTTGATGATCTCCAGCTTGATGTTCTCGCGGAAGTTGGTCCGGTCCACCAGCAGCTGCAGGCCGCGCCAGGATGATTCCAGGGCCTGGAACTCGGCGTTGTGGAGGATTTCGTCCATCTGCCGGCTGAGCTTGGCGTCGATTTCCGCGATCATGCGGTCGACCATGGCCTTTTTCACCGGCTCGTTTTCGTTCTGCGGTTTCAGCAACTCTTCGATGAACGCCGACACGCCGCGCTTGGCGATGTCATAGGCTTCGTCGTCCGGAGTCAGTTTGGTCTCGGCGATGATGCGGTCGAGAATGCCGAGTTCGGCGGCGCTACGGCCGCTTTCCACTGCTGCGCTTGTGCTCATTAAATTAGCTTCCTTGTTAATTGAGATCAGGAATCCAGCTTGCCTTGGGCGGCGAGGCCGAGCTCACCGAGTACGCGCTCACGCGAGTCGTCGTCGGCGAGTACGCTTTCAATCGCCTTGCGGAAAGCCGGGGCATTGCCCAGCGGGCCTTTCAGGGCGACCAGCGCGTCGCGCAGTTCCATCAACTTCTTCAGCTCGGGCACCTGTTCGACCAGGTTGGCCGGGTTGAAGTCCTTCATCGAGTTGATGCGCAGCTGTACGGCCAGTTCGTCGTCGCTCGGCTCGTCCTGCAGGCGGTTGGGTACGCCGAAGGTCAGGTTGAGCTCCTGCTTGCCCAGCACTTCGTCGAAGCTGTTCTTGTCGATGCTGATCGGCTTGCGGTCTTCGATCTTGCGATCGTCGGCACGCTGGGTGAAGTCGCCGAGCACCATCAGTTTCAGTGGCAGTTCGATCTCTTCCTGAGCGCCGCCGGTGGACGGTTTGAAAGTGACGTTGATGCGTTCCTTGGGGGCTACCGAGCCTTCTTTGGCCATGGGTGTTCTCCTTTGCGGTTATGGCCCGAGGGCCTAGTCCAGTACCACTTCGAGATCGAGGTGGCACAACCTGCGGTAGATCTCTTCCTTGCTTTCACGCACCGCGTGGTTCTGCGGCAGCAGCTCGCAGCAGCTGTGCAGCATGCGCAGTACGTCCAGGGCGAGATCGGGTTCCCAGTCGCCAAGACCGGTGGCCTTTAGCGTCTGGTCGAGCGATTCGAGTTGGGTCTTGGCCAGCTCGTACTTCTTGGCGCTGTAGCACAGGCGCGCCAGGGTCAGTTGCCAGAAAAAACGTTCACGGCCGCCGCGGGCCTTGGCCAAGCCTTTTTTCAGTTGTTGCACGGCGGATTTGAGGCCGTCCTTGCGCAGCTTCGGCAGCACCTCCTGCAGGGCGATTTCCCAGGCCGGCTGGCTGCCGCCCTCGTTGGCCGCCGGGGCGCTGGCGGTGACCGGGGCCTGCAGGTGCGGCATGACATGGGAGCTGAGCCAGGCGCGGGTCTGGGCATCGGCGAAGGCGCTGCCATCGTGAAAGCGCAGTTCTTCCAGGCCGCTCATGCGCTGCATGAACAGCGCCAGCTGGATTTCCACCTCGCGCATCGCCTGCTCGGCGTCCAGGCCCTGCAGGCACTGCCAGACCAGATGCTGGCCGTCGAGCCAGAAGGGCGCGCGGGCGATGCTGGCTTCCAGGTCGACCAGCAGGTCGGTGTATTGGTCGTTCTGGTAACGCTCCTGGTAGCTGGCCAGTTTGTCCGCCGGCAGGCCGCGCAGGGCGGTGATCTGTTCGGCGTTGCGCTCCGGCAGGCTGTCGATCGGCAGCCACAGCAGGGTGCGCGCCAGGCGCAGGGCGCGCAGGTCGCTGGCCTTTTGTTTCAACCAGTAAGCGCAGAGCGGCCGTGCCTGGTCTTGCAGGCCGCGCAGGCTCTTGTGCGCCTCTTTCTCGTTTTCGACAGGGGCGCCGGGGGCGAGCATCTGGCTGGCGACCTGCTTGACCTGGGCCAGCGCCGCCCCGACGCTGCCCGGCTCCGGCTGGCCCTGGCTGGCGCGGCTGACCAGCTCGTCGAGGCGCCGGCACAGCGGCAGCAGCAGCGGCGCCTCTTCCCCCAGTTGGGTGGACAGGCAGGCCTCGAGGGCGCGCAATTGCTCGGCCAGGCTGCGGAACAGCGCCAGTTGCTCGCCGATCGGTACATGCTCGGCCAGTGCCTGTTCCAGCCGTGGGATCAACCAGCTGATGGCGGCGGCGCGGGTGCGCGCCTTGCGTGGGTGCAGCTCGTCCCAGTGGTTGAGGCACAGGTAGTGCAGCAGGCTGAGACCGGCTTGCAGGCCGGGGAAGGATTCGCGTTGGTACAGGCCCCAGATCAGCCAGGCGGCGACGCGCAGATCCTTGGAGTGGGCGCTGAGCAGTAGCTCGCTGTTTTCGCGGACTTTTTGCCAGTCGATGGCCACGGTTTCATGCAGCGCGGTGGCCTTGCCCAGCTCGTTTTCCAGAACTTCGTATTCGCTGGAATAGCGCACGTCGCTGCCGGCAAAGTCCCCTTCATTAATGGGGAGTTTGGCCAGTTGCAAATAATGGGCAGTGAGCTTGTTCGAGTAGGTCATTCCATGACTCATTGATTGATCCGGCAACTCGGAATTAAGCGGTCCCATATCCGGTGGCATGCTTTGAATTGCCTGAGTTGCGCAACTTCTTGCGCACTTGTATGTGCAACAAGTTGCGCAAAGTCCCTGTGAGGCCGGCATCCTAGCCCCATGATGGCCAAGGGGCAACCGTTGAAAGTGTGAAGTGCATTGCAGCGACGAAGATTGCAGGAGTTATCGCCGGGACAATAGTTCCCGTTATTTCTGCGAGCCAATACGCAAGTTTCAAAGTGTTTTATGCGCGTGCGAGATAATGATCGTTTCGTGTAGGCGATAACTTACTGGCAAAGTAGTGGCGCATCACAGAAGTTGAAATTCAACTGCTCATTTATGTGAGGGATGTAGGGGTTTTGCTGCGCTATTTATGCAACGCGAGGCGCTGCGGACGGATATGCAACGCGAGGCACCGCTGACGGCAATCAAGCCGTCAGTGGCTTGTCGTCTCAGCCCGGCAAGGCTTCGCTCCACAGGCTGACGCTGAGCCGGTGCTGGGCGCCGGGGGCGAGCAGGACGTGATCGTCGAGGACGTTGGCGTGCTCGATGCAGAGCATGCCCTGCCAGGCGTCTTCGGCGAATTGCGAGAGGCGCCTGGCCTTGTCGATCCAGGGGTTCCACAGCACGGCCGAGCGTGAGCCGCTGCTGTGTAGCCGGATGCGTCGCTGCCAGGCGGGGTCGACGATGCTCAGCTGCGCCGGGGTATCCAGGTAGATGCGGTCGGTTTCGCCGTGGAAGCTCAGGGTGTCGGGCTGTTGCCGTTCCAGCCAGTTGTCCAGGCTGTCGATGTAGCGGCAGCCCCTGAGTCCCTCGACCCGCACCTGGCGAATATCGCTGACGGCGAAGTAGCTGTGCAGGGCCTGGCTGAAGGCCAGGGGCGTGTCGCCGAGGTTGCGGGTGTCGAGTTCGAGGTGCAGCTGGTCGTCGAGGCGGATGCGCAACTTCAGCTCGGCGGCATGCGGCCATTCCGCCTGCGGCTGCTCGACGCTGTTGAAGACGAAGTCGAGGACGACGCTGTGGTCCTGGCTGTCGATGCCGAGCAGTTGCCAGTCCAGCGACCGTACCAGGCCATGGGCCGGCACTATCATCTGCCCGGGCTGATGCATGGCCTGCACCTGCTCCGGGTTGCGGCGCAGGTCGCCGAACCAGGGCCAACACACCGGCACCCCGCCGCGCACGCCCTGGCCGTGCTTGAATTCGGCCTGTTCGCTGAGCCAGATCAGCGGCTGCTCGCCATCGCGTTGGTAGCTGAGGATCTGCGCGCCCTGTTGCGCGACCAGCAGTTCGGCGTTGGCGGTGCGCACGCGCCAGCAGGCCAGTTGGTTCATTTCCACCCGCTCGACCAGCGGGCGTTGTTCGGTTCCGTTCATGACTGCGCTCCTCGATTGCTCTTCTTCATGGAAAGTGTGAACCGCTGTGCCGGCAAAGGCCAGGCCACTCGATTCACTGACTTGGCGCATTGTTGCCTGGTTCCCCCTGGCCTAGGCTGAACCCGAGCGAAGGGAGGCTGCGATGCGCAAGATTCTGGTGGCTGTGCCGCTGTTGCTGGCGCTGGTGGCGGCGTTCTGGTGGTGGAATCGACCGCAGCCGCTGCCGGTGCGTCTGGTCACGGTGCAGCGCGGGCCGGTCGAGACCCTGGTGGCCAATACCCGTGCCGGTACGCTCAAGGCCTGCCGGCGTACCCAGCTGTCGTTCAACCTGGGCGCCCAGGTCAGCGAGCGCCTGGTCGAGGAGGGCCAGCGGGTCGAGGCCGGTCAGGTGCTGATGCGCTTGCGCCAGGACGAATTGCAGGCCCGCGTGCGCGAGGTCGAAGCGCGCTTGGACGGCTTGCGTAACCAGCGCCAGCAGCGTTGCCTGCAGGCCGAACTGGAGCGCCGCGACCACCAGCGTCTGGCGCGTCTGCAGGAACGCCAGTTGGTGGCCGAGGATCGGGTCGATCAGAGCGCCACCCGTGCGCGGCTGTCGGCGCTGGCCTGCAGCGCCGCCGCCTCGGCGATCCGCGAAACCGAGGCGAACCTGGCCCTGCAGCGCGCGCTGCTCGATCAGGCCACTCTGCGCGCGCCCTTCGCCGGCATCATCGCCGAGATCAACGGCGAGGTCGGCGAGTTCGTCACGCCCTCGCCGCCGGGCATTCCAACCCCGCCGGCGGTGGACCTGATCGATGACAGCTGCCTGTATGTCGAGGCGCCGATCGATGAGGTGGATGCGGCGCGGGTCAAGCCCGGGATGCCGGTGCGGATCAGCCTGGACGCCTTTCGCGGCGAGCATTTCGCGGGCCAGGTCAGCCGCATCGCGCCCTTCGTCCGCGACCTCGAGCGCCAGGCGCGCACCGTCGATGTGGAGGCGCGATTCGACCCGGTGCCGAGCGAACTGGCGCTGCTGACCGGCTACAGCGCCGACGTCGAAGTGCTCATCGAGCAACATCCCCAGGCGCTGCGCATCCCCACCGAAACCCTGCTGGAAGGGCGCCGGGTGCTGCGCTATGACCCGGCCGCGGGGGTGCTGCGCGAAGTGGCGGTGCGCACCGGCCTGGCCAACTGGCGCTGGACCGAGGTGCTCGAAGGGCTGAGCGAGGGCGAGCGGATTCTCGCCAGCCTGGAGCAGGATGGCCTGGCCGATGGGGTGGCGGTGATCGCCGAGGATGAGGCCGCGCCATGATTCGCCTGAGCGGGGTCAGCCGCTGCTTCATCCTCGGCGATCAGCGGGTCATGGGCCTGGACCAGGTCAATCTGCAGGTCAGCCCCGGCGAGTACCTGGCGGTGATGGGGCCGTCCGGCTCGGGCAAGTCGACCCTGCTGAATATCATCGGCCTGCTGGATGCGCCCGACAGCGGCGAGTACTGGCTGAACGGCGAGGCCACCGCAGCGCTCGACGAGAACCGCCGCGCCGAACTGCGCAGCCGGCATATCGGCTTCGTCTTCCAGTCCTATCATTTGATCCCGCGCCTGACCGCCCTGGAGAACATCGAGCTGCCGATGCTCCTGGCCGGGCTCGAACCGGCCGAGCGCCAGCGGCGCAGCGCGCGCCTGGTCGAGCGGCTGAACCTCGGCGACCGGGTCAAGCACCGCCCCGGTGAACTCTCTGGCGGCCAGCGCCAGCGCGTGGCCATCGCCCGCGCCATGGTCATGCAGCCGGCGCTGCTGCTGGCGGACGAGCCCACCGGCAACCTCGACAGTCATTCCGGCGCCGAGGTGGTGGCGCTGCTCGAGGAACTCAACGGCGAGGGCCTGACCCTGCTGGTGGTGACCCACGATCCTGCCATCGGCGGACGGGCGCAGCGCCGCCTGAGCATGCGCGACGGCCAGATCATCGACGACATCCGCCAGGAGCCCGGCGATGCGCGCCCCTGACGCCCTCGGCCTGATGCTCGGCGCCCTGCGCGGCCACCGCTCGCGCAGCCTGATGTTGCTGTTGGCCATGGCCATCGGCGTGGTCGCGGTGAACCTGCTCACCGGCCTGGCCGAGGGCGCGCGGCAGTTCGTTATCGGCGAGTTCTCCTTGCTCGGGCGCAATACCCTGATCGTGCTGCCGGGGCGCAAGGAAACCAGCGGCGGCATGCCGCCGCTGACCGGCCTGGCCACCCGCGACCTGACCCTGGGCGACACCGAGGCCATCGGCCGCCTGCCCGGCGTACGGCGGGTCGCGCCGCTGCAGGCCGGGCAGGTCGAGGTCAGCGTCGGCAACCGGGTGCGCGAGGCCTTCACCCTGGGCACCAGTCACGAATTCTTCGCCATCCGCCAGCTCGACGTGGCCCAGGGGCAGATCCTGCCGGCGCTGCCCCTGGATCAGGCCGAGGCGGTCTGCGTGATCGGCCTCAGCCTCAGGCGCGAGTTGTTCGGCGCGCGTCCGGCCCTGGGCCAGTGGCTGCGCGCCGGCGATCGGCGCTTCCGGGTGGTGGGCATTCTCGGCGAGCGCGGCGAATCGCTGGGCATGGACTTCGGCGAGATGCTGATCATCCCGGTGGCCAGCGCCCAGATGCTGTTCAACCGCGAGGGGCTGTTCCGGGTGTTCGCCGAACTGCGCGGGCCGCAGTTTCTCGCCAGCGGCAAGCGGCAGATCCTCGAGACCATCAAGGCCCGTCACGAGGGCAAGGAGGACGTGACCCTGATCAGTCAGGACAGCATGTTGGCCGCCTTCGACGGCATTCTCCAGGCCCTCGGCCTGGCCCTGGCCGGAATCGCCGCGATCAGCCTGTTGGTGGCCGGCATCCTGATCATGAACGTGACCTGGATCGCGGTGAACCAGCGCACCGCCGAGATCGGCCTGCTCAAGGCCCTGGGCGCACGGCCGGCGCAGGTGCGCGCGTTGTTCGTCGGCGAGGCGGCGCTGCTGGCCCTGGCCGGCGGCCTGATCGGTCTGGGCCTGAGCGAGGCGCTGCTCTGGTTCGGCCGCCAGTTGTGGGAGATCCCCCTGCAGACGCCGGTCTGGGCCCGCGTCGGTTCGCTGCTGTTGGCCCTGCTCGCCGCCTTGCTGTTCGCCTGGCTGCCGGCCAACCAGGCGGCGTGCATGGAGCCGCTGGCGGCGCTGCGCCCGCCGGGGGCACGAACATGAAGCGCCATGCTGCGCGTGGCGCCCCCTGCGGGGCGGGCGCGCGGTCCGAGGTGAACCGCCGTATGTCTTGCGCAGGAGCGGGCCATGCCCGCGATGCGCTTGTACGGTCTGGTTTTCGCGGGCCGGCGACCAGGCGTCACTCGCTCCTATCAAACAACCCGTCGCTCATTGATTTTATGGGTTATGACGTTTCTGTAGGAGCGGCCGGGCGGCGTTCCGCTTCAGCCGCGAATTCTTCGCAGCACAGCCAAAGCTTCGCGGCTGAAGCCGCTCCTACAAGTGCCCACAAGCCGACAGATGCGACTGCCTCCAGTTTGCTGCGCGACAGCGCGGCGTCGAAGACGGGGCGACTCCTCTTACAGGTGCCTGTGGCCTGGAGCCTGCGGCCATGATGCGCTGGCAGGACGGCTTCAAGCTGACCGCCTCGGCGCTGACCAGCAGGCCGCTGCGCAGCCTGCTGACCCTGCTCGGGGTGGCCATCGGCATCGCTGCGGTGGCCTTGCTCACCGCGATGGGCGAGGGCCTGCGCCTCTACGTGCTGGACAGCTTCTCGCAGTTCGGCACGCGGATCATCGCCGTGCATCCGGGCAAGACCCAGACCGGCGGCCTCGGCGGCATTCTCAGCAGCGTGCGCCCGTTGAGCCTGAGCGATGCCGCCGCCCTCGGGCGTCTGGCGCATGTCGAGGCGGTGGTGCCGATCATCCAGGGCAGCGGCGACATCCAGTACGGAGTGATGAGCCGCAACAGCGACATCATCGGCGGCGGCCACCAGTTGGCCGAGGCCTGGGATTTTCGTCTGGCCCTCGGCCAGTTCCTGCCGCCGGCCCGCGCCGGCCGCTCGCCGCCCTATGCGGTACTCGGGCACAAGTTGCGCCAGGAGTTGTTCGGTGCGGCCAACCCCCTGGGCGAGCGGGTACGGGTTGGCGGCATGCGCTTCCGGGTGATCGGGGCGATCGAGGAGAAGGGCCAACTGCTCGGCTTCGACCTCGACGACATTGCCTATATTCCGGTGGACTGGGCGCAGAGGCTGTTCAACCGCGACGGCCTGATGGAGATCAATGTGATGTTCAGCGCCGGCACCAGCTCGCGGCAGCTGAGCGGGCGGATCCGCCAGGTCTTGATCGAGCGCCATGGCGTCGAAGACTTCAGCCTGACCACCCAGGACGACATGCTCGCCAGCCTCGACCGCATCCTCGGCACCCTGACCATCGCCGTCGCCGCCCTCGGTGGCATCTCCCTGCTGGTGGGGGCCGTGGGCATTCTCACCATCATGACCACCACCGTCGGCGAACGCACCGCCGAGATCGGCTTGCTGCGCGCCCTCGGCGCCACGCCGCGGCAAGTGCTGGGGCTGTTTCTCGCCGAAGCGGGACTGCTGTCGCTGGCCGGCGGCGTGCTCGGCCTGTTGCTGATGGCCCTGCTGCTGGCGGTTCTGCACCTGAGCCTGCCCGGCCTGCCGCTGGAGTTGGCGCCCGGTTTCCTGCTGCTGGCGCTGCTGCTGTCGGCACTTATCGGCCTATTCGCCGGTATCGCCCCGGCCCGCCGTGCGGCGCGTCTGCATCCGGTGGATGCGTTGCGCAGCGAGTGACCTCACCGTCGATCTGGCCGCCGCGCAGGCTATCCGACGGTCCGTAAGCCAGCGTCTATAGTGAGACATGTCGCAAAATTGAAACGGATCATGTGGGCGCTGAGCGATCACGAGGGAGTCGTGTGCAGTAGGTCGAGCCCGAGGCTGGAACACTATGCAAGCCGCGCAAGGTGATACCACTGCTGTCGAGCCGCTCGATCTCGGGCAGGCGTTGGTCAAGGCTGGGCGCTTGACCGAGGCGGACTACAAGCGTGTCCTGCGCATGCAGGCCGGGCAGGCCGAAGGGCTGTCGCTGGCGACCCTGCTGGGTCGCCTGGGCCTGGTATCCGAGCAGGACATCGCCCAGCAGCTCGCGCAGTTGCTCGACCTGCCGCGGGTGGCCGCCGCCGACTTTCCGGAGTCGCCGCTGTTGGCCGAACGCCTGTCCTACCGCTTCCTCAAGGAATGCCGCGCCCTGCCGCTGGAGTTCGACGACGGCCAGTTGCGGGTGGCCATGGCCGATCCCCAGGATCATTTCGTGGTCGAGGCGCTGACCCTGGCAGCGGGCTGCCCGATCGCCCCGCGGGTGGCCCTCGGCTCGGAGATCGACGCCGCCATCGAGCGCATGCACGGCCAGGGCCAGAGCCAGATGGGCGATATCCTCTCGCGGGTCGAGCCCTCCGAGCAGGACGAGGTGGCCGACGTCGAGCAGTTGCGCGACCGCGCCAGCGAGGCGCCGGTGATCCGCCTGGTCAACCTGATCATCCAGCGCGCGGTGGAGCTGCGTGCCTCGGACATTCATGTCGAGCCCTTCGAGAGCCGCCTCAAGGTGCGCTATCGGGTCGACGGCGTGCTGCAGGAGACCGAGGCGCCGCCGGTGCACTTGTCGCCGGCGGT
This sequence comes from Pseudomonas sp., assembly GCF_041601375.1. GTDB lineage: Bacteria > Pseudomonadota > Gammaproteobacteria > Pseudomonadales > Pseudomonadaceae > Aquipseudomonas. The sequence goes on from NZ_JBFIIG010000017.1 coordinate 15,186, forward strand.
GATCTCGCGGATCAAGCTGATGGCGCGGCTGAACATCGCCGAACGGCGCCTGCCGCAAGACGGCCGGATCGAGATGCGGGTGCAGGGCAACGACCTCGACATCCGCGTCTCCACGGTGCCGACCATGCACGGCGAGAGCGTGGTGCTGCGCCTGCTCAATCGCGAGAGCGTGGTGCTCGACTTTGCCGCCCTGGGCTTCAGCGCCCAGCCGCTGCAGCGCCTGCAGAGCGTGCTGAAGATTCCCCACGGCGTGATGCTGGTCACCGGGCCCACCGGCAGCGGCAAGACCACCACCCTGTACACCGCGCTGAACACCCTCAACACCAGCGAGAGCAAGCTGATCACCGTCGAAGACCCGGTCGAGTACCAGCTCGAGGGGGTCAACCAGATCCAGGTCAAACCGGCCATCGGCCTGACCTTCGCCACGGCTCTGCGCTCGATCGTGCGCCAGGACCCGGACGTGATCATGGTCGGCGAGATGCGCGACCTGGAGACCGCGCGCATCTGCATCCAGTCGGCGCTGACCGGCCACCTGGTGCTGTCGACCCTGCATACCAACGACGCGCCGAGCAGCATCACCCGCCTGCTGGAGATGGGTGTCGAAGACTACCTGCTGACCTCGACCCTGAATGCGGTGCTGGCCCAGCGCCTGGTGCGCATGCTCTGCACCCAGTGCCGCGAGCCCTACCAGCCGCTGACGGAAATGCTCCGCGAGTTGCGCCTGGACCGTCTGGCCGGCGAGCAGCCGGTGACGCTGTATCGGGCCAAGGGTTGCGCGGCCTGCAACGGCACCGGCTATCGCGGCCGCATTGCCATCATCGAGGTGCTGACCCTCAGCGATGCCATCCGCCGCCTGATCCTCCAGCACGCCGATGCCGGCACCTTGCGCCAGATGGCCCGCGAGGAGGGCATGTTGAGCATGTACGATGACGGTTGCCTGAAGGCGCTGGACGGCACCACCAACATCGAAGAAGTGCTGCGCGTCACGCAGGAGGGTTGAATGACGCTCTTTCACTTTCGTGCGGTGACCCAGGACGGGGAAGTCAAGCAGGGCGAGCTGGAAGCGCAGGATGAAACGGCGGCCGTCAGCCAGCTGCAAGCGCGCGGCCTGATCCCTATCGAGGTGGACGCCAAGGTCAACTGGCAATCGCTGTTGCATGTCGACCTCGATCGGCTGTTGCGGCGACCGCGCGGTGGCAAGTTGACCCTGGCATTCACCCAGTATCTGTCCTCCCTGTTGCAAGCCGGGGTAGCCCTGGATCGCTCGCTGGAAATCATGCTCAAGGTCAGCCGCGACCCGGCGATGCTGACCCTGGTCGGCGGCATCCGCGAGGGCGTGCAGCGCGGGCAAGCGCTGTCGCGGGTGATCGCCGAGGACCAGCAGACCTTCTCCAATTTCTACGTGAGCATGGTGCAGGCCTCTGAGTTGTCCGGCGACCTGGCCGCGGGGCTGCGCAACCTGCTGTATTACCTGGAGCGCAGCAAGGGGTTGCGCGACAAGCTGGTGTCCGCCCTGATCTATCCGCTGATCCTGCTGCTGGTTTCGCTGTCCTCCCTGCTGATCATCCTCACCTACGTGATTCCGCAGTTCAGCCAGTTGTTCGATGACATGGGCGCGAGCCTGCCGCTGGCCACCCAAATCGTCGTGGCCGTGGCCGAAGGCCTGCGCAGCTATGCCGGCTGGGTGCTGCTCGGCTTGATTGTTCTGGGGTTGTGGCTGCGGCACTTGCTCCGGCTCCCGCACTACCGTTTGCAGTGGGACCGCCGGACCCTCCGCCTACCCTTGCTCGGCGGCTTGCAGCAACGGGTCGAAACCGCCCGTTTCAGCCGCAGCCTGGGCACCTTGCTGAAAGGTGGGGTGGCGTTGTTGCCAGCGCTCGAGATCGCCCGTCAGGTGGTCGGCAACCAGGCCATGGTCGAGCAGATCGGCTTGGCCGCGGACAGCCTCAAGCAAGGCCGCCAACTGGCCGCACCGCTGCAGGCCACCGGATTGTTTCCGGACCTGGCGCTGCAGATGATCCAGGTCGGCGAAGAGACCGGTCACCTGGACGAGATGCTGCTCAAGGTGGCGGAAACCTACGACCTCGAAGTCGAGACCTCGATGCAGCGCACGCTCGCCATCATGGAGCCGTTGTTGATCGTCGGGCTGGGGGTCCTGATCGCCGGCATCGTGATGTCGGTGCTGGTGGCGGTGATGAGCCTCAATGAACTACCGATCTGATCCTCAGGAGAGTTGCCATGTACACGCGTATCCCTTTGTCCATGCCCCGGCCACGGCCTTCGCCCGGCTTCACCTTGTTGGAAATCCTCGTGGTGCTGGTCATTCTGGGCATGCTCGCCAGCCTGGTCGGTCCGCAGGTGTTCAAGCAACTGAGCGGCTCCAAGACCAAGGCCGCACAACTGCAGATTCAGGAGCTCAGTGCGGCACTGGACCTGTATCGCCTGGAGGTCGGCCGCTATCCGACTACTCAGCAGGGGCTGGATGCCTTGATCACCCAGCCGCGCAATGTCGACCAATGGAATGGGCCTTATCTGAAGAAGAGTGTGATCCGCAAGGATCCCTGGGGTAACGACTACCAATACCGCTACCCGGGGCAGCATGGCGAATACGATCTCTGGAGCCATGGCGCCGATGGTCGCGAGGGCGGCGATGGCGAGGACCGTGATGTGCTGAGCTGGGAATGAGGGCCGATCATGGCGACGACCCGGGACGCGGGATTCACCCTGCTCGAAGTGCTGGTCACGCTGGTCATCATGGCGCTGGCGCTGGCCCTGGTGGCGCCGCGTTTTGGCGACGCGTTGCCGGGAGTCGAATTGCAGGCGGAAACCCGCAAGGTCGTCGCCATGCTGCGCCATGCCCGCAGCAAGGCGGTGCTGCTCAACCAGGACATCCAGGTTCAGCTGGTCGAGGAGCCGGCCGCGCTCAGCATCAGTACCGAGGACGAACCCTACCGGCCGCCTGAGCATATTCGCCTGGAGCTGAGCGCCGGCCGCGGCAGTGCCGTGGCGGAGCAACCGATCATCGAGGCGGACCAGGCGATCCGCTTCTTTGCCGAAGGCTATTCCAGCGGCGGTTCGATCACCCTGAGCCGGGAAGGTGGCCGGCACGCCTCGATCCAAGTCGACTGGCTGACAGGGCGGGTGAGCATCGATGACTAGCCGCCTGCCCGGAAATTTCAACGCCGTAGGTCGGGCTGAGCTCCGCGGAGCCCGGCAGGGCGATTCTGTTGGGCGTGGTGGCGCGGCGCCAAGCCACGCGTCGCCGCCGATTGCGCTTGCCGGGCGGCCTGCGGGCAAGCGGCCGAGACAGGCGCGGCAGGCGGGCTTCACCCTGCTCGAGGTGCTGGTCGCGTTCGTCATCCTGGCCCTGGTGATGGGCGTGTTGACCCGCATCCTCTCGCTATCCATGCGCTCGCTGGAGACGGCGGGGCACTATCAGCAGGCCCTGCAGCTGGCCGAGTCACAGCTGGCAGAGGTCGGTGCACGGCTCACGGCGCGGCGCAGCGAACGCCTGCAAGGGCGCTTGCAGCCGCCCTATCGCTGGCAGGCCGAGGTTGCGCCTTATGAGTTCAGCAACCAGGACGTGCTCCTCGATAGCCGGATCACGCCGCGCTTGATCAGGGTCACGGTCAGCTGGGGCGAGCGCGCCTCCCAGGAAGTGAGCCTGACCACGATTCGCCTGGTGGAGGAGCGCCGCTGATGCATGGCTATGCGCGTCGCCGCGCCTTCACCTTGCTCGAACTGCTGATCGCGATGGTGCTGGCCAGCCTGCTCGCGGTGTTGACCTATGCCGGCTTGCAACTGGGCCTGCGCAGCTGGGAGGTATCCGAGCGCAGGCAGCAGGTGCTGGAGTCGCGCTACCTGACCCAGGCGCTGCTGCGCAGGCTGCTCGAGAGCCCGCAGCAGGTGCTGGTGCGCGACCTCGAGGGCGAGTTGCAGATGGCCTACCGGGGACAGCCCGACGGCGTGATTTTCATTGCCCGGCTGCCGCAAATCGACAACAGCCCCCAGCGTTACTGGCTGCAGCTGACCCAGTCCCAGGTCGAGGAGGGTCCGCCCCCGCGCAGCTGGCAACTGCTGCTGCGCTACTTGCCCTACGACGGCTATGGCAATGTCGACTGGCAGTTGCTCGGGGCCAGCCTGGACCTGGATGCCCAGCAGGAAATATTGCTCGACGACCTGAGCGAACCCTTGCAATTCACCTACCTCGAACAACGCGCGGGGCGTGAGCCTGACTGGCAGCCCGAGTGGCAACAACACGAGCAGTTACCGGCATTGTTGCGGATCAGCTCGCCGCGCGAGGACGAGCTGCAACTGATAGTCGGTCCTCGGGAGCTGGCCTATGCCATCAAAACCGTGGAATGAGGCGCGCAGGAGTGGCCAGCGGGCGGTTGCGCTGCTCGGCGTGCTCTGGGTGCTGGTGCTGCTGTCACTGATCGCCTTGAACATCTCCAGCACCAGCCGGATCGAGCTGAAGCTGGCGGCGAATCTGCTCGAGGCCGCCAGCGTTCGGCAGACCACCGATGCCGGGATCAACTGGGCCCTGTGGAGCCTGCTGCAGCCCAATACGGCGAACTGGCTGGCAGACGGCAGCCAGCGCAGCCTCGAGCTGGATGGTGTGGTCGTGCAGGTGGCGATCAGCGACGAGCAGGGCAAGATCGACCTGAACAAGGCCAACCCGCTGTTGCTCGAGGGCCTGTTCCTGGCGGCCGGGGTGAGCCAGGACGAGGCCCTGGCCCTGGCCGACGCCGTGCAGGATTGGCGCGACACCGATGAGCTGCGGCGCTTGCAAGGCGCCGAGCGCGAGGAATACCTGGCGGCAGGCCTGTCGGGCCCGGCCAATCGACCGTTCGAGCGGCTCGATGAACTGCTCGAGGTGCTGGGCATGACGGCGCAACTCTATGCCCAGGTGAAGCCCGCCTTGACCCTCTATTCAGGGCGCGCGGCAGTCAATCCGCTGGTGGCGCCGCGCCAGGTACTGCTGGCCCTGCCCGGCGTCGCCGAGTCGAGCGTCGACCAGTACATCGAGGACCGTCGCAGCAGCTACGAACAGGGGCTGAGTCCGCCGCCGTTTACCGGTATCGATCCGCAACTGCTGGCCAGCAATGTGCCAGGCATCAGCTACTCTATCGATACAGTTGTCACAAAGGCGAACAGCGTTGTTTCACGCCAGCGCATGGTCATTCGCCGGCGGGGTGGGATTGGCAGCAGATACCAGATTTTAAGCATCACCTCGCTACAGGGGGCGCCCGACGAACTCTGACCGCCCGCGCAACGCTGCTTTCATCAATAACATGTATGTCATTGATTTTATGCGATATGACAATTTTGTAGGAGCGGCTTCAGCCGCGAAGCTTCTGTGGCGTTGCGAAGGATTCGCGGCTGAAGCGGAACGCCGCCCGGCCGCTCCTACAGACGCCTGTGTTGACTATTAATGTTGGCAACAGCCAATTGATCTAGCCGTTCATTGGCCTGCCAAGTCCCTCGGACGAAGGAGAGTTGCTCTATGAATGGCCGTGGCAACTGGGCTTTGCTCGGCTCTCGTGCCAGGACGTTGGCCGCCGCCGGCGGCAGGTTCTACAGCTGGTGGCTGGAGGAGCTGCTGGGGTTGATCCCCGAGCGTTGGCAGCAGCGCCTGCGGCGGCGGGGCAACCTGCTGCTCATCGACGTCGATGAACAATCCCTGAGTTTCCGTTTCGGCAGTTTCGACAGCGCGGAACTCATCGTCCGCGTCCCACTGAGTGAGGAGGGCGGCCTGTCCGGCCTGCAGCCCGAGCAGTTCGAGGCCTGGGTGCGCAAGGCTGCCCAGATCATCTTGCTGGTGCCGGAACATCGGATCCTGCGCAAGGTCATCGCACTACCCGTCGCCACCGAGCCGCGGCTGGAAAACGTGCTGCGCTTCGAGATGGACCGCTATACCCCCTTCACCAGCGAGCAAGTCTATTTCGGCTACCGTATCGCCGCGCGCGAGCGCGAGCGCATTCAGGTCGAACTGCTGGTCGTGCAGCGCGACTATATCGATCCGCTGCTGGCCGGCCTGGCCCAGGCCAACGTCCGCCCGGGCATAGTCACCCTGGCGGAGGCGCTGGGCGGCTGGTCCGGGGCGACGCTCAACCTGCTGCCAGCCAGTAGCCGCGCGGGCCAGGGCGAATGGGGGCGCAACCGGCGCATGCAGACGGCCGTGGCATTGCTGCTGCTGGTGCTGGTGATCGGCTGGCCGCTCTACCAGCGCCAGCAGACCTTGACCCGCTTGCAGGGTGAGCTGCCGCAATTGAAGGCGCGCGCCGAACAATCCCGAGCTGTCGCCACCGAGTTGCAGCGCCTGGAGAGCGGCCGCGCGTTTCTCCAGGAGCAGCAACAGCAGGCTCCCAGGCTGTTGTTGCTGCTTGACGAATTGACCGGCTTGTTGCCCGACCACACCTGGCTGGCGCGCTTCGAAGACAATGGCAACAATTTTCGCCTGGACGGCGAGTCGGCCGAGGTCTCCGCGCTGATCAGCTTGCTCGAGCAGTCGCCGCTGCTGGAGAACGTGCGTTTCGCCTCGCCGGTCACCTCCAATCCGCACACCGAGAAGGATCGCTTCAGTCTGGTGGCCGATAGCAGCCAGGCGGAGCGGGCACCATGATCGCGCTCAACCGCGGCCAGCGTCAGCTGTTGGCCGTGCTCCTGCTGCTGGTGCTGGTCGGCTTGACCCTGGGGCTGATAGTGCGGCCGCTGCTGACGAGTTACTGGACGGCGGGCGAGACCATCGAGTCGTTCGAGCAGCAACTGGAAATCTATCGGCGCCTGGAGGCAGAGTTGCCCGAGCAACAGGCGCGCCTGCGGCGGCTGCGGCAACAGGATCCTGGCGCCCAGCTGCTGTTTCAGGAAACCCGCCCAGCCCTGGCAGCTGCCAGCCTGCAGCAACTGGTCGGGCAACTGATCGCACAGGCCGGCGGTCAGGTCAGCAGCACGCAGATTCTGACGCGCGAGAGCAGCCCCGCGCCCATCCCCGAAGTCGGCTTGCGCGTGCATATGCGTGGCGACACCGACCATCTGGTACGCACGCTGCACAGCTTCGCCTACAACCAGCCGCTGCTGGTGGTGAACAACCTGGTGGTACTCAGCAACCCGCGCACCAGGACGCCGCGCCTGACCCGGCGCAATCAGCGAGTGACGGCGGTGCCGACCCTGGACATTACCTTTACCGTGACCGGCTATATCAGCCAGGCAGGGGCGGAGGTGAGTGATGAATAGGCTCATCATCCTTGGCGCTACGGCCCTGCTGCTGGGCCTTGTGGGTGCCGCAACGCAGGCCGAGCAGGCGCCACCGGTCGCCGCCGGATTCGAACCGCGTCCTTTGAGCGACTTTCAGCAGATGCTCGATAGGCCCCTGTTCAGCTCCAACCGCAGGCCCCTGGAGGAACCCGAGGGGATAGACGAAGACAGTCTCGATGAACAGCAATTGCGCGAGTTGTGGCGCCTCTCCGGCATCATCCTGGAGCCGCAGCGGCGGGTGGCCTTGTTCTCGCATCGCAAGGAAAGCCTGCACCTGCAACTGGAAGTCGGCATGACCCTGGCCAATGACTGGGAGCTGGTGGCGCTTGCCGCCGATCACGTCGAACTGCAGCGTGACGAGCGGCGCATCCTGATGTTGCTGCACGATCCGAGTGCCTTGCCCATCAAGCCACCGCCGCCTCCACCACAAGCGAAGCCGGCCACTCCTGCGCAACCGCCAGCCACGCCCGCGGAGCAGGAGGGCCAGCGCGCCCCCGCCACTAACGGCACAGAACAACCCGCAGCCCCGCCCAAGCGGGGATGAAGAAGGAGGGACGTCATGAATGACATGGCAAGGGCAATCGCTGCCTGGCAGCTCGCCGCCTTGGCTATCTTGAGCGGTTGCAGCGCGATGCCCGGTGGGGATCGCGCCACCTTCGACAACCCCTGGCACAAGCCCGCCGCCGAGGCCGCGCCGCCAAGCACGAGCCGCCAGGCTGGGGTCAGGACGCCGCAAAAGGCGGCCGAGCTGGACCGCCGCTTCGACAACCAGGGCATTGCGGCGCAAACGCCGCAGCCGCCCAGCGCCGAGATATACCGCGGCTCGGGGAGCATGCTCGACCTCAGCACGGCGATAGCGGAACGACCGCCAGCCGAGGGTGACATCACCCTGAACTTCCAGCAAAGCGACATCAGTGAGGTGGTCAAGCTCATCCTCGGCGAGATCCTCAACCTCAATTATGTGCTGGACAGCGGCGTGACCGGCAGCGTCAGCCTGCAGACCAGTCGACCGCTGGCGCGCGAAGACCTGCTGCCGATCCTCGAAACCGTGTTGCAGCTCAACGGTGCGGTGCTGATTCATTCGCAGAACCTCTATGAGGTGCTGCCGATAGATGCCGCCCCGGCCGGTGCCTTGTCGCCACGCCTGGTGCCGTCCGCGCAGCGCGGTTATCAACTGCTGGTGATCCCGCTGCGCTTCATCGCCGCGGCGGAGATCGAGAAGATCCTCGAGCCGCTCAAGCCGGCCAAGGGGGTCATGCAGGTCGATGAGCGGCGCAACCTGCTGATGGTCGCCGGCACCCAGCAGGAACTGGCCAATATCCGCGACACGGTGCGCCTGTTCGATGTCGATCAACTGCGCGGCATGTCGGTGGGGCTGTTCCGCTTGCAGGCGGTCGAGGCGCAGGTGGTGCAGGTCGAACTGGACGCCATCTTTGGTGACACCGCCAGCGGCCCGCTGGCCGGCATGGTGCGCATCCTACCCATCGAGCGGCTCAACGCCTTGCTGGTGATCACCCCGCAGGCCAAGTACCTGGACGATGCGCGTACCTGGATTCAGCGCCTCGACCGGGCCGAGAGCGGCCAAGGGCGCAACATCTTCGTCTACCAATTGCAGAACGGTAAGGCCGCGATCCTGGCCGAGGTGCTCACGGCATTGCTGGAAGGGCAGCAGCAGAGTGCCGACGAAGAGAGCAGTGCGACGCCGAGGCGTACCCCGCGTGCCCCCGCCCCCTCCGGCGAACCTGGCGAAGAGACGCCAGCCGCCGCTCCTCCGGCGTTGCTGCTGGGCGCTACCGAGAGCAGCAATCTGGAGGTGGGGGCGGTCGTCGTGATCGCCGACGAGGAGAACAACGCCCTGCTGATCATGGCCACGCCAAGCGACTACGACAAGGTGCTCAAGGTGATCCACAAGCTCGACGTGTTGCCGCTGCAGGTGCTGGTGGAAGCCACCATCGTCGAGGTCGCCCTGGAGGACGAATTGCGTTACGGCCTGCAATGGTTCTTCAAGAGCTCGCTGGACAGCAAGAACGTGCGCGGCACCCTGGGCCGCTTCCCGCTGGTCACCCCGGGCGACCTGAGCCCCACCGGCGGGCTGAGCGTGTTCGACGCCGCGGGCGCGCGGCTGCTGCTCGACCTGCTGGCCAGCGACTCGAAGATCAACGTGATTTCCTCGCCGACCCTGATGGTCCAGGACAACTTCGCCGCGACCATCCGGGTCGGCGACCGGGTGCCGATCCGCACCTCGGAAACCACCAACACCAGCGGGGTGATCCCGGCACCGGGGGATCCCTCGGCGCTGGTCACCAGCACCATTCAGTACCAGGACACCGGTGTGCTGCTGGAGGTCACGCCGCGGATCAACGCCGGCGGCATGATCGCCCTGGAGATCACCCAGGAGGTCAACGACGTCAAGCCGACCACCACCTCCGGTATCGACTCGCCGACCATCACCCAGCGCCGGATTAACACCAACGTGGCCGTGCAGAGCGGCGAGACCCTGGTGCTCGGCGGGCTGATCCAGGAGAACAACAGCCGCTCCAGCGAGGGCTTGCCCTATTTGCGCAATATTCCTTTTCTCGGATGGGCCTTCGGCAGCCAGGGCAAGCGGCTCGCGCGTACCGAGCTGGTGGTGCTGATCACCCCCACCGCGGTAGCCACCCTCGACGAAGCCGATCAGGTGACCCAGGAGTACCGCAGCAAGCTCAAAGGGCTCACCCTGCCGCGCGAGAGCAGGTCGGATCGCCCCGAGCCGCTGTAAGGCGTCATCCGCACACCGCGGGGCAGGCGTAGGGCGGGTGAAACCCGCCGATGGTACAACCTCGCCGATGGCGCAGCATATGCGGGTTGCACCCGCCCTACGAGCGAATCGCCGGCCCTCACCCCGTCGGAGCATCCGACGCCCGCCAGCCGTAGGGCGGGTGAAACCCGCCGATGGTACAAACCCGCCGATGGTGCATATGCGGGTTGCATCCGCCCTACGAGCGAATCGCCGCCCTCACCCCGTCGGAGCATCCGACACCCGCCAGCCGTAGGGCGGGTGAAACCCGCCGATGGTACAAACCCGCCGATGGCGCAGCATATGCGGGTTGCACCCGCCCTACGAGCGAATCGCCGGCCCTCACCCCGTCGGAGCATCCGACGCCCGCTAGGCGTAGGGCGGGTGAAACCCGCCGATGGCGCATTGTGCGCCGTGCCCAGCGGCCTGCGCCGGTACACCTGGCGGGTTTGGGTTTCACCGGGTGAACACCCCTCGGGATACCCGTCCCTTTAGCCCAAGCCGCTCTAGTCCGGGCGTTCTGGCGGCGTATGCGGTGATTGGCGCAGGGCTCTTGTTGCGTGCACTTAACAAATCCTTCTCCGATCCGCCCGGAAGCCGCTTTTTCCCCACGTGTTTTTTATATAAATCTTTATAAATCAACAAAATAAGCATCATGGCACGGTACTTGATACTAGCTGCGCGAGGAGATGCGGTTTGTCTCCGGAATCGGACCCGGCTAGCCATGTGGTCGAACGCTGTTCAGTTTGATGCCCGGGTCGACACAGCACGTCTAACTTCGCCTTGGCAATGGGCTGGCGGGCATCTGTGCGCCAGTAAAAAGACCGGTGAGGACCGCCGGTTTCTCCCTGCCAAGACCCTGTGTGCCTTACCCCCGGACGGATTCTGTCGTGGCAAGGCAAGGGAGCATTCGAATGCGCACGCGAAACTTTCTACGCTCGTGTTGGCACGGGCTAGCAGGACGGGCGCCAGCCTATCTGTTCGGAGCCGTATTCACGGCCGGGCTGGCATTTTCCTTAACCTCTTATGCGGTACATGATGTAGATGTGTTCGAGTTGGATAACGGCACGACCGGAGCCAATGCTATCGATGAGCCGACCAACGCCGGGCCTCCATCCGGGGCGGACGACTGGGCTCAGAACAACTTCCCCAATACCCTCAATAACTGCCCCGCCGGCGTTAACAGTTGTGGCTATGTCGCCGGGCCCAACGTCGACCCTGCCAATCCCGGCGGCTCGGCCTTCCGCAGCCTGTTCATCCAGGACCCCAACGGGGTCGGCAGCAATGACGACATCTTCACCGGTGGTGGCTCCAAGGATGACCTGGATGTCAGCCAGTGGCAGTGGACGACCGGCTCCCCGCCGGACAAGGACGACCTGCTGCCGATTGGCGCGGCGGCCTACCTCGAAGATATCGATGCCGATAACGAGGACGAGCTGCTGATCTACCTGTTCGGCACGCTGTTCGCCCCCAATGGCTCGGCGGCAGTCGGCGCCTGGCTGTTCAAGAAGAACATCGGCACCTGCGCCAACGGCAAGTTCGGCGTGGTCGACAGCAACGGCAACTGCCTGGCTAACCAGCCGGCCGAGCTGCATACCATCGGCGACGTCTTCGTGGTGTCGGAAACCACCAACGGCGGGCGGGCGGTACAGATGCAGGTGTTCAAGTGGGTCGGCAGCAATGCCGCGGCCAAGGCGGCCTGCGTCGCCGACGGCTTCACCCTGGAATCGCCGCAGAACAGCCTGTGCAAGGTGCTCGACGAGGCCAATGCCCTCTGCTCCACCGGTCTGGTGGATGACGATGCCTGCGGCAGCATGAACCTGGGCACCATCAAGCAGGGCGGAACCACCATCCCGGGCTTCCCCACCGAGTCGCCGGATGACTGGGGCTTCCAGTCGAAATTCCCGCCAAAATCGGGGCCGGCCAACCCGCCGGGCACCGACGGTATCGGCAACGATGACTTCCCGGAAACCTCGCTGTTCGAGGCCGGCTTCAACTTCAGCAACCTGTTCCCCAACGAAATCGGCTGCTTCAACAGCTTCCTGATGAACACCCGCACCTCCCATTCGGTACGGGCACAGTTGAAGGACCTGGCCCTGGGCAACTTCCCGCTGTGCGGTATCTCGGTGGACAAGACCGGGCCGGAGAAATCCAAGGTCGGCGACGACGTGACCTACAGCTACACCATCACCAACACCGGGGCGATCACGCTGTATCGTAAATCCATCGTGGATGATGTGGTCGGCGACCTGACTGCGGCTTCCGGCGCTAGCTGCGCCCAGCTCGCGCCGCAGGCCTCCTGCACCTTCGACGTGGATTACACGGTGCAGGCGGGTGACCCTGATCCGCTGGTGAACACGGTGAATGTGGTCTACAACTCCGCGCAGAATCTGCAAGGGGATGACCAGAGCGCGACCGACGACCACAGCGTCAACCTGTTCCAGCCGGAGATCAGTCTGGCCAAGACCGGCGATGCGCTGTCCAAGGTGGGCGATCCGGTGAACTACCAGATCACCCTGAGCAACAGCAGCTCGCACGATACTCCGGACCTGGTGTGCACCATCATCGATCCGTTGGTGGGTATCGATACGCAGGTGACCCTGGCGTCTGGTGCCGAGCATGTGATCGATGCGGTCTACATCGTGCAGGAAGGGGATCTCGATCCGCTGCCGAACACGGCGACGGCCAGTTGTTCACCGGAAGGCTTCCCGAACGTGCTCGAAGCCGATGCCAGCCACAGCGTCGAGCTGTTCCAGCCGAGCGTTACCATCGACAAGTCCGGTACCGAGCTGTCCAAGGTGGGCGATGACGTGGACTACGTGATCACCGTGAGCAATACCAGCTCGGCCGATAGCCCGGATCTGGAGTGCACCGTTAGCGATGCGCTGCTTGGCATCGACGAGGCGGTGACCCTGGCGTCCGGGGAAGACCATGTGATCAACGCAAGCCGTACCGTGCAGGAAGGGGATCCCGATCCGCTGCCGAACACGGCGTCGGTCACTTGTTCGCCGCAAGGCTTCCCGAACGTACTGGAGGCCAGCGACAGCCACAGCGTCGAGCTGTTCCAGCCGAGCATCGCGCTGACCAAGACCGGTGACGAGCTGTCCAAGGTGGGCGATCTGGTGAACTACGAGATCACCCTGAGCAACACCAGCTCGGTCGATAGCCCGGATCTGGAGTGCACCGTCAGCGATCCGCTGCTCGGTATTAGTGAGCCGGTGACCCTGGCGTCCGGGGAAGGCCATGTGATCAACGCAAGCCGCACCGTGCAGGAAGGGGATCCCGATCCGCTGCCGAACACGGCGTCTGCCAGCTGTTCACCGATCGGCTTCCCGAACGTGCTGGAGGCCAGCGCTAGCCATATCGTCGAGCTGTTCCAACCGAGTGTGGCGATCGACAAGTCGGCCGTCTGTGAAGCTGTCGCGGTGGGTGAAGACATCACCTATAGCTACACCATCAGCAACACCAGCTCGCCTGATAGCCCGGCGTTGAACCTGGTCAGCATTGTCGACGACAAGCTGGGTGATCTGAGTGCCGATGCTACGGGGGCGGGTTGTGATGCCCTGGCTGCGGGTGATAGCTGTAACTTCAGCAGGGTGGTGAGCACCTCGGGTGGCTTACCGGGTACGCTGACCAACACGGTCGATGTGCTGTACAACCCGGCGGGCTTCCCCAACGAGATCACGGCGAGCGACTCTCAGGATTGCGAGATCGTGCTGCCGAATCCGGCCACCGTGGTGATCGAGAAGATCCTGCAGAACGCGGAGAACCTGGCGTTCGACTACAGTGCGACCAACCTGTCGGTAGCCAACTTCTCGTTGACTCCGCTGTTCGGTGCACTGCCGTTGGCTAACTCGCCATTCGCCGCTCCGGCAGCCAATGAAGGCTTCGCGACCACCATCGAACTGACCGTGGAGATCCCTGACGTCAACCAGACCGAGGATGCTAGCGTCACCGAGGATGATCCGCTGCCGGCCTTCGTCAACTTCGTCAGCCTGGAGTGCGCTGCGGCAACGGATGGAACCTTGACTGGCCCCGTGGTGATCGTCGACAAGACCGCGACCCTGACCCTGGGCAGTGGCGACTTCGCCTTCTGCCGCTACGTCAACGCGTTCAATCCTGGCGATGAGGGTTGTACCCCGGGGTTCTGGAAGCAGGAACACCACTTCGGCCACTGGCTGCCTACCGGCTACCTGCCAGACACAGTGCTGAACACCGTGTTCACCTTCCCGGCCAACGGTCCGATAGCAAGCCTGGGTGGCGACACCATGCTGCAAGCGCTGAACTATATGGGCGGCAATAACACCAAGGGCGCGGCGCAGATCCTGCTGCGTGCCGCAGTGGCTGCCGTGCTCAACGCCGCGCATCCAGACGTGCAGTTCGCCTTCACCGAGGGCGATGTGATCGCCGACGTCAACGCCGCGCTGAACAGTGGTAGCCGCGCCACCATGCTGGCGCTGGCCACCACCCTGGATAACGCCAACAACGGCGTGACCATCGACAACGGCGGCACCGAGTCCTGCTCGCTGTCGGGGCGGCTGTTCCTGTAATAACTGAGGCCCAGGAGGCCTAAGAGGAGGAAGGGCGATGCCGCAAGGCATCGCCCTTTTTTGTTGGGCGGGTGCAACCCGCGGGGCTGGGCGATGCGGGGTAGGTCATGCGAGGCAGGCGATGCGGGTTGCACCCGCCCTACGGGCTTTCGCGGGGCCTGCGACATCAGGGTTGCCACTCCACCGGTCGCGCGGCTTTGCGCATCCGGCGACGAACCCAGCTACCCCGTAGGGCGGGTGCAACCCGCGGGACAGGCGATGCGAGGCAGGCCATGCGAGGTAGGCGATGCGGTTGCACCCGCCCTACGGGTTTTCGCGGGCCTGCGACACCAGGTTTGCCACCCCACCGGCGGCGCGGTTTTGCGCATCCGGCGACGAACCCAGCTACCCGCCCTGTTTAGCTGCGTTGGGTCAGGGCCCTGCCTCAGCCCTTCTTGCCATTGCCGTTGCCGTTGCTGTTGCCCGGGCTGCTACTGGTGCTTTGCTGCAGGTTCACTTGCACGTTGGCGCTGGCGCTCTTGCTGCCGTTGCTGATGGTGTAGCTGAAGCTGTCGCTGCTCTTGAAGCTCTTGGCCGGGCGGTAGGTCACGGAGCCGTCGGCATTGATGGTCACCGAGCCCTTGCTGCCCTGGGTCACGCTGGTCACCGTCAGCTTGGCGCCCTGCGGGTCGCTGTCGTTGGCCAGCACCGGGATCACCACCTGGCTGATGCTGCTCAGGCTGGCCAGATCGTCCTTGGCCACCGGTGTTTGCAGGCTGCTGGTCGCGACCGAGACGCTGACCTGGGCGCTGGCACTGCCGCCCTTGCCGTCGCTGATGCTGTAGCTGAAGCTGGTGGTGCCGCTGTAGCCGCTGGTCGGGGTGAAGGTCAGGCTGCCGTTGCTGTTGAGCTTGACGCTGCCGTTGCTGACGCCGCTGACCGAGCTGACGCTGAGGCTGTCGCCGTCCGGGTCGGAGTCATTGGTCAGTACGGCGATGGTCACGGCGGTGCCGGCATCGGTGCTGGCGCTGTCGTTCTTGGCTACCGGCGCGCTGTTGCTGGTGCTGGTCGGCGCTTCCACCACGTAGGCGGCGGTGGCAGTGGCACTGTGGCTGCCACTGGCGGCGCTGCCGGTGATGTCATAGAAGCCGGCAGCGCCGCTGCTGGAGGAGGTGACGCTGAGGGTCGCGGTGCCGCTGGCGCCAGGCGCCAGGCTCAGGGAGCTCTTGTTCAGGCTCTTGGCCCAGCCACTCGGCGCACCGGCGGACAGGCTGAAGGAGCGGCTGCTGCAGTTGCTGCTGTCCTGGTTGCTGACGGTCAGGTTGTAGCTGACCGTGGTGCCGGCGCTGACCCAGTTGTCGCTGCTGGCGGTGAGGCTGACGCTCGGGTTGCGCTGGGTGCACTGTTCCGCCCCCAGGCTGATATCGACCTGGGCCTCGCTGCTGCTGGCCGACAGGGTGGTGACACTGATCCCGGCCGCGCTGTCGTTGAAGCGCTGGCCGGATACCAGGGCGGCGTCGTACCAGGCGGACGTGCCCGGAGTCATGTCGAGCATGTAGCTGGCATTGCCATTGAGGTCGATGGCGCTGTGGATGGACACGCCTTTGCTCAGGTTGCCGCCGCTGCCATCGTAGAAGCTCAGCCCGCTGTCCTGACCGATGGCCTGGCGGTATTCCAGGTAGTACCAGGTCTTGGCGCCAGTGCTGGGGTCGGTGCTCTTCAGCGCCTTCAATGCCAGCGGCTGGGTGCCGACGAACTCCTGGGGGGCCAGGCGGTAGCTGCCGGAGCTGCTGACGGTGAGGATGCTGTTGCCGAACCAGCCCAGGCGGTCCTTCTGGTAGGCGTTGAAGTGGCCCTTGCCGGCCCCCATGCTGTCGGCCAGGTCGCCATATTCGCGCACCGTGCAATTGCTGCCCAGGGTGCTGCTGCCGCAGTCCAGGTCATGGGAGTGGTAGAGGCCGAGGTTGTGCCCCAGTTCATGGGTGTAGGCCGATTTGTTGAAGGAGCCGTTCAGCCAGGCACGGGACGGCTTGCCGCCGACGGTGCCGAGGCCGCCCCAGCCGCAGCTGGAGGTGGCCGGGAAGGCGTAGACCAGACGCTCGTAGTTGGCCAGGTTGTGACCGGCAGCGGTCGCGGCCTGATCGGCCAGATTGGTGATGGCCGTGCGGTCGCAGCTGCTGCTGGAGGTGGCCAGGGTTTGCCAGCCGAAGACCGTGGCCTTGAATGAGGTCTGGTTGTAGGAGACCTCCTGATAGAAGGGGTTGATCTGGTCGGTGAACAGTGCCTGCATGGCGCTGCTGGTCCAGGGCTTGTTGTTCGGTGCGTCCTGGAAGTTGACCATCATCACCAGGGTGCGTTGCTCGCCGATGGTGTTGGGCTGCACGCCGGGCTGGCTGCCGTAGCTGGTGCTGCTGCTGGCGGCGAGGGTGAGAATGTCTTCGTCGAAGCTGTTAACCACGATGTCGCCATCGTCGGCACGGCCGGCGGCGGCTGGCGGAACCCGCAGGCCGTTGAGGCGCACGCGTTTCCCGCTGGGCAGTTCCTTGGTGCTCCTGACCGCCTCATGCAGGGCGAAGCGTTCGCCGAGCGCGGTCTTCAGCGCATATTCGACACGGCTCTGCCCGGGGTCCTCGAAGTTGTCGACATGCACAACCTCCAGTTCCCCTTCGATTTCCACTTCCTCCTCGAGCAAGGCCAGCAGCTCTGCAGGCAGGTCGGCTTGCTTGTCCTGCGGAATCGCCACCCGCAGCACTTCGGCCGGGTGGTTCTTGACCAGTTCGGCGAGCATCTGCCGGCGCTGCTCGGCCTGGGCCAGCAACAGTTCGCGGCGCTGCTGCTTGTCCTGCGGCGCAGCCTGCTGCCAGCGCTTGTGCAGGGTCAGCAGTTCCTGGGTACGTGAACTTGCGGCTTGGCGCGCGGTCTGCTCGCTTGCAGGGTCGGGCTGGACGGCATGCGAGTGGGCCGGGTCGGCCGCGAGCCCGGCCGAGGCGAGGCAGGTGGCGAGGGCCAGGCTGGACAAAATCAGGGCAAAACGGGGCTGGGGCGGGCGCATGAGGCTCTCCTGAAGCAAACTCAGAAAAGTCCTCTTCACGGCTGTCCATGAGGGAGGTTCTCCTTCGGCAGTCCGGCGACCCCATGGGGGCCCGTAACTTTGCGACGCCAGGTTGCCCTGGTTATGCCTTTGTCGGGAGAGGAGCTTTCTGTATCGCTGATGCACGGGGGTAGCGACGAGCTACCCGGTTATAAAAGCCCCTCGATCGCACCCATGTGTAACGCTCATGGGGCGCTCTTCAAAACCTCACTGTTCACTGCCACTGCAGCGGGGGGTATTTCCTGTTTCAGCTACGCATTTACAGTGTTCAATTTCTGTACATGTGTAATGGGGGCGAAATCTAGCATGGCATTTGTTCATTTTTTATACAGTTGAGGCATAACGACTGTACGATTTGGTTAAAAAAAAATATGGAACTTTTCCCGATCAGGGTCGAAAGGCCTGCCGCAGAGGGTGCGAAGGAGTAGAACGGGGAGAGGGGGTGAAATCGACCGTTTATCGGTGGGAGGGTGGCTGGCGCGACCTGTGTCACAGTGCCATCAGGCCTTGGAGGCTGTGAAAGCATCGGGCGCCGGCGCGATGCGATTCCAGGTATTCGCGATAAATGAGCTGTTCCAGGTCGCGCGTTCGGCGACGCCCCTGAGGGGCGGCTTCGAAGCGCTGTCGCGCAGCAACCCAGGTGGCCCAGGGTGCACGGCACGCAAGACCGTGTGGACGGTGTAGGAGCGGCTTTAGCCGCGAAGCTTTGCTGTGCCGCGAAGAATTCGCGGCTAAAGCCGCTCCTACAGCCGCTCCTACAGCCTGGAGGGCTGTTCTTGGCGCGATGCTTGATGGCCACAGTAGGCGAGCGGTTGTTTCACAGACTCTCAGGACAGCATTTCGCTGTCGTCGACTTCGTCCCATAGCAGGATCAGCGGCTGGACGCTGGGATGGATCTGCTGGTAGACGTGATGCTTGCGGTGCAGGATTTGCCAGGTGATGAAGGGCGGGTCGGCGAATACAGGGAAAGCGGTCGGGCCAGTGTCCTGGTCCGGTGCTATCGGGTCGTAGTCATCCTTGTGGCCATTCGGTGGTGCTTGGTGGTCGGTTGCACGGTGCCCATGATCGTACATGGCGGTTTCCTCCCTGCATGGGAAGAAGATTGCAAAATGCCAGCCATGTTTTTTTATTCTTTATTAATCAACTGGTTATGTTTTTAGCGTGGGGTACTTTCACGCCAATTGTTCAGTTAGGGTTACAGCCCCTCAACGGATGCCGTATTTATCCATCATCCGGTACAGGGTGACACGGGATACGCCGAGCAGCTTGGCGGCATGCGAAACATTGTTCATGGACTGGCTCAGGCAACTGCGCACCGCCACTTCCTCGGCGTGCGCCCGTACCTGTTCCAGCGGTTCGATCTCGACCCTGGCGTCGCTTTCGGCCAGGCCCAGATCCCGCGGGGTGATCATGCGGTTCTCGCTCATCACCAGGGCACGGCGGATCCGATTGATCAGTTCGCGCACGTTGCCCGGCCAGTCGTAACTCTGCATGGCCGCGACGGCCTGGCGGGTGAAACCGCGCACCACGCTGCCCTGTTCCTTGGCGAACTTGTGCAGGAAGAAGCGCGCGAGCAATTCGATGTCGCTGTTGCGTTGTGCCAGGCGCGGCACCTCGATGCTGAGCACGTTCAGGCGATAGTAGAGGTCTTCGCGAAAACGTCCCTCGCTCACCGCCTGCTCCAGGTCGACATGGGTCGCGGCGATCACCCGTGCGTTGCTGGTCAGGCTCTGGTTGCCGCCGAGGCGCTCGATGGTCTTCTGTTCGAGGAAGCGCAGCAGGTAGACCTGCAGCTGCTGCGGCAGGTCGCCGATCTCGTCGAGAAAGATGGTGCCGTTCTGCGCGGCCTCGATGCGCCCGATCTTGCGCTTGTAGGCGCCGGTGAAGGCGCCTTTTTCGTAGCCGAACAGCTCGGCGTGGATCAGGGTTTCCGGCAGGGCGCCGCAGTTCACCGCGACGAAGGGCCCCCCTCGATGCTGCGAGCGCTGGTGCACGGCGCGGGCGATCATCTCCTTGCCCACACCGGTCTCGCCGCGGATCAGCACCGGCGCATCGACCGTGGCGACCCGACGGATCTGATCGAAGATCCCGAGAAACTGCTTGCTGCCGCCAACCATGTGAAACTCTTCGATCGGCAACAGCAGGGTGTCTTCCGTGGCCCGCAGTTTGGCCATGCCATGCAGGTGGCCGAGGGCACACCTGAGGTGGGTACTGTCTTCGAGCGGCAGGGAAAAATAATCGTAGAAATGCTCGTAGATCAGTTGGCGGAATTCCGCTTTCTCGAGGTTGGCCGGATTGGTCAGGGCGACCCAGGACAGATGCTCGTCGGTGTTGAGCAAGGTTTCGACCTGTTCGCGCTGTTCCTCCGTGAGACTGTTGGGCAGGAAGGCGACGCCGACGCTGTAGGGGCGCTGCTTGAGCAGGGCCAGGTTGTTGCTCGACGAGGTGATGCGGTCGAAGACCCAGTCGGTCACATGCAGGTTGGAGGATAGCCGTTCGTCGTTGAACGGGTCGTAGAGCAGAGCACGGCGTGGCTCTTCCATCAGTTGTCGGGCGGTGGCAGGCATTTGTTAAGCCCCTTGAACACATTCTTCTAACTACTCTTCCTTTCCGTTACTACGCTATACAAGAGTAGTTTCATTAGTGGCGATTTTCAGGCCAGGCGACGAAAGGAGTGGCGACCGGCTAGTACACCGAAACAGGTCGAATCCGGACTGGAAACCGGCGTCTGGGGCTCTATAGTCTTGTTGAGCTTTGCGAGGTTCGATGAACCATGTATAGCAAGTATTTCGGCTTCTCAGATCTGCCATTCACCATTGCGCCAGACCCGCGCTACCTCTACCTCAGCGCGCAGCATCGCGAGGCGCTGGCCAGTTTGTTGTATGGCATCAACAGTAACGGCGGCTTCGTCCTGCTGACCGGCGATGTCGGTACGGGCAAGACCACGGTCTGCCGCTGCCTGCTCGAGCAACTGCCCGACTCGGCCGAGGTGGCCTTCATCCTCAACCCGAAATACAGCATCACCGAGTTGCTGGAAGCCATCTGCGACGAACTGAAAATCCCCTACCAGCACAGCCGTAGCCAGATCAAGGGTTACATCGATGCGCTCAATGCCCACCTGCTGGCGGCGCATGCCAGGGGCGTCAATACCGTGTTGATCATCGACGAGGCACAGAATCTCAGCCTCGACGTGCTGGAGCAGGTTCGCCTGCTGACCAACCTGGAAACCAGCAGCCAGAAGCTGTTGCAGATCATCCTGATCGGTCAGCCCGAGCTGCTGGATAAACTGGCCCGCCCGGAGCTGCGCCAGCTCAATCAGCGGATCACCGCTCGTTACCACCTCAATGCCCTGTCCCGCGCCGAGTTGGGTGCCTATGTCAGCCACCGTCTGGCGGTCGGCGGCAGTGAGGCGCCGCTGTTCACCCGCGCCGCGCTCTGGCGTCTGCAGCGGCTGACCGGCGGTGTGCCGCGGATGGTCAACATCATCTGCGACCGGGCCTTGCTGGGTGCCTTCGTCGAACGCCGCGGCAAGGTCGGCTGGGGCGTGCTGGGACGGGCCGCGCGTGAAGTGCGCGGCCAGCAGGCCGCCGCGAGGTCGCGTTGGCGCCTGGCGCTGCTGTCCGTGGCCTTGCTTGGCCTGTTGCTGGGGCTGGTTTTCTGGAATCCGGGCGGGTCCGGTCTGATGGCTGGGCTGCTGCCGACAGTGCCCGCCGAGGTGCAGGTTTCGGCAGTGGCCTCATTGGCGCCAGTCGAGCAGCCAGTGGCGCAAGAAGAGCCCGAACCTGCGCTGCTGGAGGCGGACGAGGTACTTGTCGAGGAACCCGTGGTCGCCACGCCGACGCGCGAGCCGCCTTCCAGCCCGGCCGACTGGCAGTGGCCGGACGGCACCGATCTGGGCGCGACCGAGCCCTTGGCCTATCAGGCGTTGTTCCGGCTCTGGGGGGTGGAGTACAACCCAAGCGGTGCGCCGGTGGTCTGCCAGTTTGCTCGCTTGCACAAGCTGGGCTGCCTGCTGCAGCCGGTCGATCTCGATGAGCTGCTCAAGTTGAACCTGCCTGCGGTGATCAACCTGTTCAATGCCGCCGGCCAATCGTTCTTCGCCACCCTGATCGGCGTCGAGCCGCGCGCGGGGCTGGCGCGCGTGAATATCGCCGGCGAGCTGCGCAGCGTCGAATTGGCCGAACTGCGTAGCTGGATGCAGCAGAATCAACTGGTGCTCTGGCGCATGCCGCCCGGCTACCAGGTGCCGCTGCGTCCCGAGGCGCGTAGTGCCCTGGTGCCTTGGCTGGATGCGCAGCTGGCCTGGCTGCAGGGGCGTACTCCCGCGGTGACTCGCACAGAGCACTACGATCAGGAACTGCAACTGCAGGTCCTGGCCTTTCAGCACCACTATCAACTGATCACCGATGCCGTGGTCGGGCCGCAGACCCTGATCCAGCTCAGCAGTCTGACCGATGCGGACATTCCGCAGTTGGCGGCCACCGAGCCGGAGGGGGAGTGAGTCCATGTCTTACATTCTCAACGCCCTCAAACATTCCGAAAGCCAGCGTAACCGCGGCGAGATCCCGCATATCGACTCGCAGCCGGAGTTCGGCAAGGTGGCGTCGCGCAAGTGGAGCGAGGCGCTGTGGAAGTGGCTGGCCCTGGCCGCTCTGGTGGCCCTGCTGCTGAGCCTGGCCTGGATGCTGTTCGATTCGGTACCTAATGCGCTGCAGGAGACGCCTGCCGCCAGTGCGCCCGCTGTCGAACCGGCCGCAAAGCCTCAGGACGCCATGCCGCTGGCGCTGCCCGAGTCGTCAGCGCAGGCCCCCGGCTTGCCTGCGCTGCAGGGCATGGCCGGGGTGAGGATTCGTCTCGATGACGACGTCGCGACCAGTCCCGAAGTCGCATTCGCGTCGGACGGGCGCGAGAGTCCGCGGGTGGTGCTCGACATGCCGATCAGCCTCGGTGTTGCGGCGCCTCCTGCGCCAGTGCCGACGGCTGCGCGCGAAGCACCGCCAGTGGTCCGCGAAGCGCTGCCGGTGAGAGATGAGGCACCACCTGAGGAGGCCATCAGCGGGGTCAACCACTGGAAGACCCTGCCTGCGCAGATGCAGAAGCAGCTGCGCGAGATGGCCTTCACTGCGCACATCTACTCGAGCGATCCGGCCGCGCGTTTCATCCGGGTGAGTGGCCGCACGTTGCGCGAAGGCGATCTGCTGTCCGCGCAGTTGAAACTGCAGCAGATCGCCCGTGACGGCATCGTCTTCAGCTACGGCCGCGATAAATTCTGGTTCGGCTTCAACTGAGCGCAGCGGGCATACAAGCTGCACTTTGCTACAACCGATCCCGCCTGCCCGTGGGGGGTTGGTCCGATTATCTGTTGCAGGCAGCTTTTGCAGAGAGGGCGAGGCGGCGCTGTGTTCGGGGCGCAGCGACAGCCCGCCAGCTGTGTGTGGTGTCGAGCGTCCCGGGCCGTGGTCGCGTGGCCCCGGCACGAGGTGTTAGCCGGCCGTTGAAAACCTAGGCGAGGCAGCCGAGACAAGGCTTAGGCGGCCCCACAACAACTGGCGAGAAACGCAGCGTAGCGAAGTAACAGCCAACGGCTGGCCCGTAGGGTGAGCACAGCGAATCAAGCGCACAGGGCTCGCATGCGAGTTTGCGGGGGTATAGATGAGCATTACTCGCTTCGCTCGCCCTACGGGCCGCGCTGAAGCGCGTTAGCTGCAAGCGGCTTGCCGAGGGTGTTTTTAACGCCGTATCGGCAACGCAGGTAGTGTTTAACAGCCTGCCAGGGCTATGGGGTACCCCGGTCGCGGATCAGGTAGCACAGATCCGGGGTCTCGCTGCAGCCGCTGTAGCCTTCGGCGATGACTTCGTCCATGGCCTTCTGCAAGCGTTCGACGACTTCGTCGGGGGTTTTCTTGTTCAGCGCCAGATAGATTTTTTCGCGGCGAAAGCTCAGCACGGTTTGCAATCCGGTGATGTCTTCCTCCTTGGCATAGATGCGCCAGACCGGGTCCGAGGTGGCCCACAGCTCGATGCGGCCACTGAGCAATTTCCGCAGGTTCTCCTCGTCTTGTAGGGTGTCGATCACGGCCAGATTCTGGCTCTGCAGATACTGGCTGATGCCACCATTCTTGTAGGCCCCCATCCGATAGCCCTTGGCCTGGGCCAGGTTTTCGAACATGAGGGCGCTGCCGGGTGCCGCGAGCAGCACGCTCTCGTAATGGGCAAGCGGGCCGACCCATTTGAACTGTGCCCTGTTCTTTTCGTTGCGGGCAACGCTGAGCAGTCCGTGATCGGGTCGCGCCAAGGTCTGTTCGTAGACCCGGTTCCAGGGCGTGCGCAGGGTCAGGCTGTACTCGATGCCTGCGCGTTTGAACACCTCGCGCACGGTATCGGTCGCGATGCCCAGAACCTCGTCGCCACGGGCGAAATTCTTGCCGCCCTTGGCCATATTGAAGGGGGGGAATTTGCGCTCAGCAGAATGATTCGATAGTCCGGGGGCAGCTCGGCCCGGGCATTGATTGTCCCCAGGAGCAGGTAGGACAGCAGTACAGCTGTAAGGGGTTTAGGCATGCGGTCGTTCCTCAAGGCGTTATTTTTTTTGTGTCCCATGAGCAAGCACAGCGGCAGGCAAACAACTCGGGCGAGCTGAGCCGAAAAAGGCGTAGCCGTATGCGCACAGTAAGACGGGCCGGGCAGGATGCAACTGCCCGACCCGTGCCCGCGGACGGGGCCGTGACTAGAGCAGCGACAAGGTGTAGCTGACGATCAGGCGGTTCTCGTCGATGTCGCGGCCGAAGTTGTTGCGCATGGTCGCGTTACGCCATTTCACCCCGAGGTTCTTGAGGGGGCCGTTCTGCACCACGTAGGCGATGTCCATGTCGCGTTCCCACTCCTTGCCGTCCGAGGCGGCGCCACGGTCGATGTTGTCACCGGTCAGGTAGCGGGTCATGAAGGTCAGGCCCGGGATGCCCACGGAGGCGAAGTTGAAGTCGTAACGCGCCTGCCAGGAGGTTTCGTCCTTGGCCGCGAAGTTGCCGATCTGCACGTAGTTAACCAGGTAGGGGTCGGTCCCGCCGACATAGGCCGCGCCGGTGTCACCGCTCATCTTCTGGTAGCCCAGGCCCAGGCTGTGACCGCTCAGCGCATAGGTGAACATCGCGCCGAAAGCCTTGTTGTCGATGTTGCTCGAGCCGTCGTCGGTGGAGCGGGCGAAACGCAAATCGGTCTTGAACGACTGCTTGTCGCCCAGTGGCAGTACGTGCACCAGGTTCACCGAGTGCTGCTTGTACATCTCCTCCAGGTTGGAGTAGTAGTAGCCCGCGCTCAGGCTGTCGCTGAGCTTGTAGGTGCCGCCGCCGTAGAGGAATTCATTGGACTGGTTGGCGCCGCTGATTTTGATCCCGCTCAGGGCGAAGGTGTTGAGGGTCATATCCTCGTAATCGCTGGAATTGCGGTTGTTGACCTCGTCCAGGTATCCGGCGTCCAGGGTCAGCCCGGCGATGTCCTTGGACACCAGTTGGGCGCCACGGAAGACCTGGGGCAGCAGGCGACTGTCGCTGGAGCCGATGGCCGGGTTCTTCAGCTGCAGGGCGCCGACCTTGAGCAGGCTCTCGGCCACATTGGCCTTGGCGGTCAGGCCCAGGCCGCTGTAGGAGTCCTGGGAGCCGCCTGAGCGATCCGGGACCAGCAGGCCGCTGCCGGCGGTGCCGCCACCGGAGTCCAGCTTGAAGCCCAGGGTGCCTAGGGCGTCGAGGCCAAAACCCACGGTACCGTCCGTGTAGCCCGATTCCAGGCGCAGCAGGAAACCCTGGGCCCATTCCTCGGATTTGGCCTGGCCAGCCCCGTCGCGGAAATCGCGGCTGAAATAGAAGTTGCGCGCTTCGATGCTGGCTTTGCTGGCCTTGATGAATTCAGCCTGAGCCATCAGCGACACACCAAGTGTGCCGGCGGCGACAGCCAGTGCGAGGGAGGTTCTTTTCATTGTCGTTTTCTCCGGTGTTTTTATGGGCGTTACATCGGCGCGTAATAGCTACGAACCGGATCCGTGGGCACACTCCCTCCGTCGCGCCATGGGGCGCCAAAACTGTTCGGTGGACGGCGGAGCGGGCGAAATCAGGTTGGCGTTGCGCCTAGACCCGGGCTTGAGGTCATACGGGCGATGTGGCGGGCAGCGAGCCGGGCAAGGGTGCGGAAAGAGGCGGCGAGCGTGGTAAGCGTGAGCGACATAGGAGACCTCGACAGCTTAGGGGTGATGTTTATGGGCCCCAGTTGAAAGGGCCGATAGTGCATGTGACGCCCCGGCAGCGCTGCCCGAGGTCCGTGATTTACGGGCAAGGCTTTGCCCGCCGTGGTGGCCACGGCGCAGCGAATACCGTAGGAGGATGCCCCTGCG
Organism: Pseudomonas sp.; assembly: GCF_041601375.1. Lineage (GTDB taxonomy): Bacteria > Pseudomonadota > Gammaproteobacteria > Pseudomonadales > Pseudomonadaceae > Aquipseudomonas. Next base: position 41,222 of record NZ_JBFIIG010000017.1, read on the forward strand.
CGATGAAGGCGCAGGGGCGTTCGAAGCGCTACTTGCCGTACACCAGTTCCGGCAGCCAGGTGATCAGGCCGGGGAAGATATAGGCCACCACCAGCAAGAACATCTGGATCAGGATGAACGGCAGCACGCCTTTGTAGATGGTGCTGGTGGGCACCGAACTGGGCGTGACG
>NZ_JBFIIG010000018.1:0-41146 GCF_041601375.1 Pseudomonas sp.
GTTGCTCGCCCATGCCCTGGGCAAGTCGCGCAGCTACCTGCACACCTGGCCCGAGCGTGAAGTCGACGCCGAACAGGGTGCACGTTTTGCCGCCGATCTGGCGCGGCGCCAGGCCGGCGAGCCGGTGGCGCATATTCTCGGTCGCCAGGGTTTCTGGAGCCTGGAACTGGACGTCGCCGCGCACACCCTGATTCCCCGGCCGGACACCGAGCTGCTGGTGGAGAGTGCATTGACCCTGATTCCGCCCACGCCTGCGGCGGTGCTCGACCTGGGCACCGGTACCGGCGCGATTGCCCTGGCCCTGGCCAGCGAACGGCCGGCCTGGCAGGTGACCGGCGTCGATCGGGTGCCGCAGGCGGTGGCCCTGGCCGAGCGCAACCGCGCACGGCTCAAGCTGGCCAATGCGCGTTTCTGCGAGAGTCACTGGTTCGCGGCGCTGGCCTGCCAGCGCTATCAGCTGATCGTCAGCAATCCGCCCTATATCGCCGCCGGCGATCATCATCTGGGCGAGGGCGATCTGCGCTTCGAGCCGAGCAGTGCGCTGGTTGCCGGGGTCGATGGGCTGGACGATATTCGCCTGATCATCGAACAGGCGCCGGCCCATCTCGATGCGGCGGGCTGGCTGCTGCTGGAGCACGGCTTCGACCAGGCCGCCGCGGTGCGCGGGCTGCTTGCCGCGCGCGGGTTCAGCGCGGTGCAGAGCCGCCGCGATCTGGGCGGCCACGAACGCATCAGCCTGGGGCAATGGGCATGATGTTGGTAGGCGCGGTCCATGACCGCGCCGCCCTGTGATTTTTCCGCGGCCTTGGGCCGCGCCTACAAAGGCAGGCAACGATGCTGACTGACGAAGAATTGCTGCGCTACAGCCGGCAGATCCTGGTGCAACAGATCGATATCGACGGCCAGTTGCGCCTCAAGCACAGCCGCGCGCTGATCGTCGGCCTGGGCGGGCTGGGCTCGCCGGTGGCGCTGTATCTGGCCGCGGCCGGGGTTGGCGAATTGCACCTGGCGGATTTCGACACGGTCGACCTGACCAACCTGCAGCGGCAGATCGTCCACGACACCCAGAGCATCGGCCAGAGCAAGGTCGACTCGGCCGCGCAGCGCCTGCTGGCGATCAATCCGCTGCTTCGTCTGCACACTAATAGGCAGGCGCTGGACGGCGATTCCCTGGCGGCGGCCGTCGGCGCGGTGGATCTGGTGCTGGACTGCTCGGACAACTTCGCCACCCGCGTGGCGGTCAACGCCGCCTGCGTGGCGGCGCGCAAGCCGCTGGTCAGTGGCGCGGCGATTCGCCTGGAAGGGCAGCTCTCGGTGTTCGACCCACGGCGCGCCGACAGTCCCTGCTATCACTGCCTGTACGGTCACGGCAGCGAAGCCGAACTGACCTGCAGCGAGGCCGGCGTGGTCGGCCCGCTGGTGGGCTTGGTCGGTAGCCTGCAGGCCCTGGAAGCCCTGAAAGTGCTGGCGCAGTTCGGTGAGCCGCTGGTCGGCCGCTTGCTCCTGATCGATGCGCTGGGCTCGCGCTTTCGTGAGCTGCGGGTCAAGCGTGACCCGGCGTGCAGCGTCTGTGGCGGTGCTGGCCATGTGCAATGACGCGCCGATTGGCGTGTTCGATTCCGGCGTCGGCGGTCTGTCGGTGCTGGGAGAGATTCGTGCGCTGCTGCCCAATGAATCGCTGCTCTATGTAGCCGACAGCGGCCATGTGCCCTATGGCGAGAAGAGCCCGGAATTCATCCGCGAGCGCTGCCGGTTGCTGGCCGGGTTTCTCCTCGAGCACGGCGCCAAGGCGCTGGTGCTGGCCTGCAACACCGCGACCGCGGCGGGCGTCGCCGAGTTGCGCGAGCTGTACCCGCAGTTGCCGATCGTCGGCATGGAGCCGGCGGTCAAGCCGGCCGCCGCCGCGACCCGCTCGGGGGTGGTTGGTGTGCTGGCCACCACCGGCACCCTGAAAAGCGCGAAATTCGCCGCCTTGCTCGACCGTTTCGCCAGCGATGTACGGGTGATTACCCAGCCCTGCCCGGGCCTGGTCGAGCGTATCGAGGCCGGCGAGCTGGATGGCGCGCAGACCCGCGACATGCTGCGCGCCTGGGTGCAGCCACTGCTGGCCGAAGGCTGCGACACGCTGATCCTCGGTTGTACCCATTACCCCTTTATCAAACCGTTGTTGCGCGAGCTGCTGCCCGCATCGGTCAGCCTGATCGACACCGGCGCGGCGGTGGCGCGGCAACTGCAGCGCAGGCTCGGCGAGCGCCAGTTGTTGGCCGGCGGGCCGGCGCAGGCGGCGCGCTTCTGGTCGAGCGCCGAACCGCTGCGCATGCAGGCGGTGTTACCGCGGCTGTGGGGCGAGTCGGCGCCGGTGCGGGCGCTGTGATTGGGCAAGGCTGCATTTTTATTTATGTTCAGCCTTTCACTAGGAACAAAAATTTCTATACTTCCAGCAGCGAAGGGTGGAGCGCCTTCCACCGGATGAAAAAGGATATTCCCATGACCAAGCTGTTTTCTGCGGCTGCGCTGGCGGCCTTGACCCTGGGCGCGGTTGGCGCGGTGCAAGCCGCCGATGTGACCTTCGCAGTGGGCAGTAGCGACGAGTCGACCATGGTGTACCGGGTCGGCGCTCAAGTCGACTTCAGCCACCGCTGGATGGAAAGCTCTACCGGCCACCTGGGTGGCTATTGGGATGCCGGTTATACCTACTGGGAAGGCGACAAGACGGCGAGCAACCACAGCCTGTCGTTCAGTCCGGTGTTCGTCTATGAGTTCAGCGGGGACAACGTGCGGCCTTACATCGAGGCTGGAGTCGGCCTGGCCTTCTTCAGCAGCACCGAGCTGGAAGGCAACGACCTGGGCTCGTCCTTCCAGTTCGAGGATCGCCTCGGCGTTGGTCTGCGCTTCGCCGGTCAGGAAATCGGCCTGCGCGCGCTGCACTACTCCAATGCCGGGCTGAAGGAGCCGAACAATGGCGCCGAGGCCTATACCCTGCATTACCGTTTGAGCTTCTAGCGCGCGGCAAAGAAAAAATCGGCCTGCTGGCCGATTTTTTGTTTCTGCAGCAAGCCCGCTATCAGCGATAGATGCTGGTCATGCCGCGGCGTTCGTCCAGGCATTCGGCCGAGGCGGTCTCGAATTCGCGGCAGATCAGCGGGCGCACCTCGTAGATGGTGCAGCGCATGCTGTTGCGATCCAGCGCCGCACACCAGCCATCGTCCAGGCGATGCATGACTTCACCGCCCCAGTCGTCGGTGGCGATGAAACGCGGCGGTACCCCGGTGTCGGTGATCAGCATGACTTCCAGCTGGCAGCAGCAGGCGGCGCAGTTCGAGCAACTGACGGCGGCTTCGCTGGGCAACTGGCGGAGGGGGATCTGGGTTGGCTCGGTCATAGCGGTGCAGTGTACGCCAGGCGTGGGGCCGTATTGTATCCGGCCGACCAAAGCAGGTTGCAGGATGCGCCCTGCGCACCGATGAAGGCTCAAAGCTAATTCTACTGGCGCCGCCTAGGTCGATTGGCGCGCGCGCTCGCTTTGCTGGTATTGGCTGCGGTAGAGCCTGGCGAACCCATGCAGCACGGGCAACACCAGGGCCCAGAGCGCGGCGAGCAGGAGCAGGGTCTGCCAGGTGCCGTAAGGCAGGCCGACCCCGGCGATCTGCGCGCCGGCATAGTAGGATAGCGGGCCGGCGCAGGCCCCGAGCAGGCTGGCGCGCCACCAGGGGCGGGCGCTCCAGGCCAGGCAATGGTTGAGCGTGGTGGCCAGCAGCAGCCAGAGCAGGGCCAGCCACAGCGGGATCAGGTTGCGCGGCTCGCCGAAGTCGAACACCCCGAGGTTGAGCAGGAAGCTGTCCAGGGCGCTGCCGGCGAGAAATACGCTGATCAGCAGTTTGCCCTCGGCGGCCCAGTTGCTGACCCACAGCAGGTGCACCGCCACTGCCGCCGCGACCAGCAGCAGCCACAGGCCGTCGCCGCCGAACACACAGGCGAACCAGCCGAGCTGAAAGAGGAGGGCGTTGGCGATCAGTTTAGGCATCGAAGTTTCCTAGCAGGGGTTGCGGGTGCGCCGCCGGCTTGGCCAGCAGCAATTGCGCGGTGCCGATGGTGCGCTCGATGAAGCCGCCCTCGCAATAGCACAGGTAGAATTCCCAGAGCCGATAGAAGTGCTCGTCGTAGCCCAGTTGCTCGAGCTTGTGCCGGGCCTGCTGCAGGTTGGCGTGCCACAGGCGCAGGGTGCGCGCATAGTGCTGGCCGAAATCTTCCATGTGGTGCAGGTTCATGTCGGTCTTGGCGGTGATGATCTCGAGCATCTTGTGCACCGAGGGCAGTGCGCCGCCGGGGAAGATATAGCGCTGGATGAAGTCGACGCTGCGCTTGGCCTGCTGGTAGCGCTGGTCGCGGATGGTGATGGCTTGCAGCAGCATCAGCCCGTCAGCTTTGAGCAGCTGCGCGCACTGCTTGAAGTAGGTCGGCAGGAAGCGGTGGCCGACGGCTTCGATCATTTCGATCGACACCAGCTTGTCGTACTGGCCGCTGAGGTCGCGGTAGTCCTCCAGCAGCAGGGTGATGCGCTCGCCCAGGCCGAGTTCGGCGATCCGCTGCGCCGTATAGGCGTACTGCTCCTGGGACAGAGTGGTGGTGGTCACCCGGCAACCGTAGTGGGTGGCGGCATGGATCGCCATGCTGCCCCAGCCGGTGCCGATCTCCAGCAGGTGATCGCTGGGTTTGAGCGCGAGTTTCTGGCAGATGCGTTCGAGCTTGTGCCGTTGCGCCTGCTCCAGGCTGTCGTCGGGGCGGGCGAACATGGCGGCAGAGTACATCATGGTCGGATCAAGCAGCAGCTCGAACAGCTGGTTGCCGAGGTCGTAGTGGGCGGCGATGTTGCGCCGCGAACCCTTGCGGGTATTGCGATTGAGCCAGTGCAGGCTCTGCACGAAAGGCCGGCCGAGTCGAGCCAGGCCGCGTTCCATGGCGTCCAGCAACTCCAGGTTGCTGGCGAACACGCGGATCACCGCGGTCAGGTCGGGGGAACTCCAGTAGCCGTGGATGTAGGCCTCGCCGGCGCCGATCGAGCCGTTGCCGGCGACCAGGCCCCAGAGGGCGCCGTCCAGCACGCGGATCTCGGCGCGCAGACTGGCATTGGCATCGCCGAAGTCGAGAAAATCATTGCCGTCGATGAGTCGCAGGTGACCGTGACGCAACTGGCCCAGTTGGCGCAGGACGGCTTGGCGCAGCAGGCTGGCGCCAATGCCGCTGCCGGCACGCACCGAGTTTTTCGCGGATGACAGGCTAGAGCTTTTCATGGGGCACGTCCTTCGACACTGGGCGAGCGACGCGCAATTCACCTTGCGCGGCGCGATGGGGGAACACGGGAGTGCGCTTGAGCAGCAGGCGCAGGGCTTGCCAGTAGATGGCCGCAACGGTCTTGCCGGTCATCCAGGGAAAACTGCGCAGGTAGGCGTGCAGGCTGGCGCGGTCGAGTGGGCTGCGTTGCAGGCTTAGGCTGGCGTCGAACACCTTGGTCGCGCCCCGCTCGTCAGTCATCCAGTCGGCCATATGGATGCCCAGGCGTTCGCCGGCGGGGCTGAAGGCCATACGGTATTCCAGCTCACGTGGCAGAAAGGGCGAGACGTGAAAGGCCTTGGCCACGGCGAAGTGCTGATGGCCTTCGCCGTCTGCCGGTAGCACGTAGTGATAGCGCTCGCGCCAGGGCGTATTGCTCACCTCGCAGAGGATCGCCTCCAGACGGCCGTCGGCGTCATGGCAATAGAAGAAGCTCGCCGGATTGAAGGCCAGGCCCCAGCTGCGCGGCTGGGTCAGCAGGCAGATCGAGCCCAGCGGCCTGTGACCCAGGGCGGCGCCGACGCGCTGGCGCACGGCATCGCTCAGGCTGATTCCGGCGCGGGTGAACTGCGGCAGGTAGTCGGTTTCACGAAAGGCGAAAGGCGCCCAGCGGCCATTGCCGGCCAGGGGCGAAAGGTTGAACAGTTGCTGCTGCTCGTCCAGGTCCAGGTAGAGCAGGCCCATGCGATAGCGGAAGTTGTGGGCTTTGGGGGTGAAGCGCCGATGCTGCACCCAGCCGCTGTACAGGGCGCTGTTCATCACAGCTCCTCGCCAAAGGCGCGCGCCACGCGCAGGGCGCTGACCACGCCATCTTCATGGAAGCCGTTGGCCCAGTAGGCACCGCAGAAATAACTGTGCCGGGCGCCGAGCAGTTCTTCCCAGCGTGCCTGTGCGGCCACGCCGGCCAGGCTGTATTGCGGGTGGGCGTAGCGATAGCGCGCAAGGATCTTGCTCGGGTCGATCAGCGCCGTCTTATTCAGGCTGACGCAGAAGGTGGTGTCGCTTCGAATACCCTGGAGAATATTCATATCGTAGGTCACTGCGGCGGGCTGATGGGCCGGCCCGCCCAGGCGGTAATTCCAGCTGGCCCAGGCCAGACGGCGCTTGGGCAGCAGGCGGGTGTCGCTGTGCAGCACCACATCGTTGTCGGCATAGGGCAGGGCGCCAAGGATTTCCTGCTCGGCCGGCGAGGGGGTGGCGAGCAGCTTGAGGGCCTGGTCGCTGTGGCAGGCGAACACCACCTTGTCGAAACGCTGGTGGCTGTCGCGGGTATGCACGGTGACGCCGTGTTCGTCGCGCTCGACCCGTAGTACCGGACAGTTCAGGTGAATGTGCTGCTTGAACGAGGAGCACAAGGGCGCCACATAGCTGCGCGAGCCACCCTCGACCACACACCACTGCGGACGCTCGCTGACCGACAACAGGCCGTGATTGTTGAAGAAACGCAGGAAGAATTGCAGGGGGAAGCCGAGCATGTCGGCCAGCGACATCGACCAGATCGCCGCGCCCATCGGCACTATGTAGTGCTGGATGAAGCGCTCGCCGTAGCCGCGCTGCTTGAGGTAGTCGCCAAGGCTGGTGGTAGCATCGATGCGCTGCTGCTGCAGGTCGTCCAGCGCCTCGCGGTTGAAGCGCAGGATGTCGCGCAGCATGCCGATGAACTTTGGTGACAGCAGGTTGCTGCGTTGGGCGAACAGGCTGTTGAGGGTGTGGCCGTTGTATTCCACGCCGCTGAGCGGATCAGTCACCGAGAAGCTCATCTCGGTGGCTTTGTAGCCGACGCCGAGCTGACCGAGCAGGCGGATGAAGTTCGGGTAGGTCCAGTCGTTGAACACGATAAAACCGGTGTCGATTGCATACGCGCGGCCGTCGACTTCGATGTCCACCGTATGGGTATGGCCGCCGACCCAGTCGCCGGCCTCGAACACTGTGATCGCATGGTTGCGATTGAGCAGGTAGGCGCTGGTCAAGCCGGCGATACCACTGCCGATAATGGCGATTTTCATGCGCGGTCCTCGGACGTTCGGGCCATGCGCGTGCCGATGGCCACTTGCAGGCGTTTGGGCAGGTGAGCCAGCAGTCGCAGGATGGCGATGAACGGCCCGGGAAACGCGATCTCGAACGGACGCTGCTCCAGCCGCTCGACGATATGCCGGGCGGCCTTGTCCACCGGCCAGCGCATCGGCATGGGGAAATCGTTCTTCTGCGTCAGCGGGGTGTCGACGAAGCCGGGGCTGACCAGGGTGACGGCGATGCCCTCGGCCGCAAGATCGATGCGCAACGCCTCCAGCAGGTAGCGCATGCCGGCCTTCGAGGCGCCGTAGGCCTCGGCGCGCGGCAGTGGCAGGTAGGTCACCGAACTGCCGATGCCGACCAGGTGTGGCTTGTGCCCCAGGCGCAGCAGCGGCAGCGCCGCTTCGATGCAGTAGCTGGCCGAGAACAGATTGGCGCGCACCACCCGTTCGATCATCGCGGCCTCGAAGCTCTGCACGTCGACGTATTCGCAGGTGCCGGCATTCAGGATCACTGTGTCCAACGCCCCCCATACCTGAGCGATGCGTTCGCCAATCGCCCGTACCTGGGCGGCGTCGCTAAGATCGCCGGGGGCGACCAGAACCTGCCCCGGGTAGCGTTTGGCCAGGGTGTTCAGGGGTTCAGTCGTACGCGCACTGAGCGCCAGGCGATGACCGCGTTGCAGCAGCAGTTCGGCCAGGGCGGCACCGATGCCGCTGCTGGCGCCGGTGAGCCAGATGCGCCTCATGCCAGTCTCCTTTTCAGCCAGCGGATGGCCTGGCCGAGTACTGGCAGATGCTCGTAGAGCAGGCTGCCGGCGTCGAAGAAATCACGGTGCTGATGAACCTTGTCGGTCCATAGCAGGTGCGAGCAGCCTTCCACGCGGATCAGTTGGCCGGCGGCCAGGCGCGGGTGGCGGTAGCTCATGGTCCAGCGCAGGTAACCTTCGCCCGGGCGCACCTGATCGAAACCGTAGAAATCGAAGCGCAGTTCGCTGACGTTGGCGTACAGCTCGGCGAAATAGCGCTGCAGGTTGGCCAGCCCGCGCACCTCATGCAGGGGGTCGCGCAGCAGCGCATCGTCGCTGTACAGCTCGCCGAGGCGCTCGAGGTTGTCCTTGTTCAGGGCGGCGAAGGAATGGGCGAATTGACGCAGAAAGTCGCTCATGCCTATGCCTCCGGCGCCAGATGCGGCAGGCGCTTGAAGGCTGCCAGGGCGCGTGCGCGGCTGCTGCCAAGGTCGACGATCGGCCGCGGGTAATCCGCCACGCCGAACAAGCCACCCATGGCCGCCGGGTTGTGGATGTCCTTGTTGTTCAAGCCGGTCAACTCCGGCAGCCAGTGGCGGATAAAGCTGCCATCCGGGTCGAAGCGCTGGGATTGGCTGAGCGGGTTGAAGATGCGGAAGTAGGGGGCCGAGTCGGTGCCGGTGGACGAGCTCCACTGCCAGCCGCCATTGTTGGCCGCCAGGTCGCCATCAATCAGGTGGCGCATGAAGAAGCGCTCGCCTTCGCGCCAGTCGATCAGCAGGTTCTTGGTCAGGAACATCGCCACGACCATGCGCAGGCGGTTGTGCATCCAGCCGGTGGCGAGCAGCTGGCGCATCGCGGCATCGATGATCGGCAAGCCGGTGCGGCCTTGTTGCCAGGCGGCCAGTTCGTTGGGTGCCTGGCGCCAGGCCAGGGCGTCGGTTTCCGGGCGGAACGCGCGATGCATGGACACCCGTGGGTAGCCGACCAGGATATGTTTGTAGAACTCGCGCCAGAGCAGCTCGTTGATCCAGGTGACGATGCCGCTATTGCCGCTGTCGAACTCGCCCTGATTGGCTTGCAGAGCGGCGTGCAGGCACTGGCGTGGCGACAGCACGCCAGCGGCGAGGTAGGCGGACAAGCGGCTGGTGCCGGGTTTGCCCGGGAAGTCGCGCTCACTCTGGTAGTAGTCGATCTGCTCGTCGGCAAAGGCCAGCAGGCGCTTGTGGGCTTGCTGCTCGCCAGCCGGCCAGAGCTGGCGCAGGCTGGCGGTGGGTGGGATAAAGCCCGGCACCGCCACGGGAATGGGGTCGCTGGCGATCTGCAGCGGCGCCTGTGCGGCCGGGCGCCTGATCAGTGCGGGCAGGGCGCTGTGCAGGCGCTGGTAGCAGACCTTGCGGAACTGGCTGTAGACCTGGAAGTAGCCACCAGACTTGGTCAGCACGCTGCCGGGCCTGAACAATAGCTGATCAAGGTGGCTGTAAAAGTTGATGCCGAGTGCATCCAGAGCCTGGGCCACGGCCTGGTCGCGGCGACTTTCGTGCACGCCGTATTCCTCGTTGACCTGAACGCTGCCAATCTGCAGCTGCTGGCAGAGCGCGGCGATCACCTGCGGCGCGGCGCTCCAGTCATCGGCCTGACGCACCAGCAGGGGCACGTTGAGGGTGGCCAGTTCGCGGGTCACCTCACTCAGGTTGCGCAGCCAGAAATCGACCTTGCTCGGGGCATCGTCGTGGGCTTGCCATTGCCCGGGGCTGAGCAGGAACAGGGCGACCGTTGGCCCGGCCGCCATGGCTGCGGCCAGGGCGCTGTTGTCCTGCACACGCAGGTCGGTGCGCAGCCATATCAGTTGTGGCGTGTTCATTGGCTATCCAGCAGGTTGAGAGCGGAGAGAGTGTGCAGGGCGCTTAGCGGATCTGGCGCCATGCCCAGCGCGTTGTTCTGCCGGGCCATGGCCTGCAACTCTTGATGATGAATGTGCGCCGCCGGGCCGATGACCAGACACGGGCAGGCGTAGCCCGCCTGCAAGCGTGGCCAGTGCGTGCTGTTCAGCGCCTGGCTGGAATACAGCAGCAGCGCCTTGGGCTGGATGTGTTCGATCGCCATGGCCAGTTCCGCCGGCGGCAATGGCCAGTCGAAGACTTCTACTGCCGCGCCGGCGCTGCTGGCCAGCCAGGCGGTGAGCCACAGTCCCGGCTCCATCGGCAAGTCGGAAAGATTGACCAGCAGCAGCGGCGCGCCGCCCTGCTGGCGGTTGTTGTGGTAGAGCCGCGCGCCGAGCTTGCTGCGTAGCCAGGAATAGAAAAACACCCGTTCGGCCTGGGCGCCGAACTGACCGCGCCAGCGCAGTTCCAGGGCATCGAGCAGGGGCAGCAGCAGCTGTTTGCACAGGGTGTGCGGCGGGTAGAGCGCCAGCTCGCTGTTGAAGCATTCGTCCAGGCGCCGTTCGGCCAGGTTGCAGATGGCTTCTTGCAGGTGTTGGCACTTCTCGTCCCACTGCGAGGTGGCTTCGGCAAACGCCGGCTGGTTGGCGTGCAGCAGGCCTTTGACCTGGCCAACCGGGACCCCCCGGTTGAGCCAGGTGAGGATGGTCTGGACCTGCGCCACATGTTCGGCCGAGTAGAGGCGATGGCCCTTGGGCGTGCGGTGCGGCAGGATCAGGCCGTAGCGGCGTTCCCAGGCGCGCAGGGTCACGGCGTGCACGCCGGTCAGCCGGGCGACGTCGCGAATCGGTAGCAAGCCCTTGGCCAGTGCGTGCTGGTAGTCGTCGCCGCCAGCGGCGGGCGAGTCATGCCGAGTGAGGTCGTCCATGCTCATAGGGCATTACGCAGGCTGAGGTTTTCTGGATGGGGTTGCAGGTACACCTGCGTGGCCAGGTAGCTGTCCGGGTGGTGGCGCAAGTGATGCTTGAGCAGGGTCAGGGGCACCACCAGCGGCACTATGCCGTTGCGATATTGGCCGATCAGCTGCTGTATTTCCTGGCGGTCTGCGCTGCTCAGGGCCTGCTTGAGGTAACCGCTGAGGTGCTGCAGCGTGTTGCTGTGGGTGCGCCGGGTCGCACACTTCTTCAACGCCACCATCAGCGCGCTGAAGTAGCGCGGCGCCAATTCCCGCAGATCATGCTGGTGCAGGTTGCCGAGCAGGCGGCCGAGCGCCTTGTATTGCAGGGGATGGGTGGCCATCAGCAGGTATTTGTAGCGCGAGTGGAAGTCCAGCAGGGCCTTGCGGGTCAGGCCATCGCGAAGCAGTTGTTGCCATTGCGCGTAGGCGTAAACGCGGGTGATGAAGTTCTCGCGCAGGATGGGGTCGTTGAGCCGGCCATCTTCCTCCACCGGCAGGTCCGGGCGGCGGGCACAGAATGCCTCGGCGTAGATACCGCGGCCCTTGGGTTCGCTGGGGCGGCTGTTGTCCTGGTAGACCTTGACCCGCTCCAGGCCACAGGACGGCGATTGCTGCATGAAGATGTAACCGCAGATATCGCCCAGTTCTCCCGCCATCTGGACGCCATAGGCGGCCAGCGGTTCGCTGAGGTCGCGCTCGCGCTGCACGGTGCCGACCGCGCGGGGGGCGGCGGGGTCACCGACCAGGCGGATGGGTTCGCGCGGGGTGCCCAGGCCAATCGCCACTTCGGGGCACAGTGGGACGAAATCGAAATACTCGGTGAGGGTGCGGCTGCACAGCCGTGATTCCTTGTGACCGCCGTTGTAGCGCACTTCAGCGCCCAGCAGGCAGGCGCTGATGGCGAGTTTGGGTTTGCCGGAGGCGACGTGGGACGGGTTCATGGCACAACCTCTGATGATTACTTGTACATAAAATTAATAATGTACAACTTGAGTTCATCATAGGGCTGTGGTTGTACAAGTCAAATATTTTGTACAGGTTTCGTATCGTTTCTTTTTGGGCCGCAGGTGGTGGTCGCCGCATTGGGTGATGTTGGCGGCTCGAGGGCATGGGGGGTGAACGAGGAGGGGGAGGGGGCTCTTGCGCCGACCTGCCGCGGCAGCAGCAGGCCGATCGGGGCTGTGTTACTTCCAGCCCATATGCCAGCTCATGGCATCTTCCAGAACGCGCCAGTCCAGACGCTGGCAGCGTTGGCTGAGCACTGCCTGCAGTTCGATCTGCAGCACATGACCCTGTTCGTCGCAGAACAGTTCGCTGACCAGAAAGTGTTTTTCGCGGTCTTTCGGCTGCACCGCCGTCCATTTCGACAGCAGCAGTTTGCCTGGGTTGAGGCGGTGCTTGGCCGTCGCCTCGGGGGCTGTCCCGCTCATTCCAGGTGCGCGAGCAGTTTGCGTGCCGCGTCCTGGCCGCTCAGCCAGGCACCTTCGACTCGGCCGGACAGGCACCAGTCGCCGCAGGCATAGAGGCCCAGGTTGGCATCGGCCAGCGAGCCCCACTGGTGGGCGCTGGCCGGGCGGGCGTATAGCCAGCGGTGCGCCAGGCTGAAGATGGGTGCCGGCATGGCGCAGTCGATCAGCTCGGCAAAGGTGCCGTGCAAGTGTTCGATGACCGTCTCCTTGGGCATGTCCAGGTGGTGTTTGCTCCAACTGCTGCTGGCGTGCAGCACCCAGGTATCCGGGTTGCCGTCGCGGCCGGGTCTGCTGCGGTTGCGCGTCAGCCAGTCGAGCGGGCTGTCCTGGACGAAGCAGCCGTCGACCTTGGTGTCCAGCGGGTTGGCGAAGGCCAGGGCGACTGCCCAGGTCGGCTCCATGACCACGCTGGAGGCTGCACCGGCGAGTTTCGGGGCGGCGGCCAGCAGGGCGCTGGCTTGCGGCGCCGGGGCGGCGATCACCACATGGCTGAAAGGCCCGTGGCTATGACCTTCGGCGTCTTGCAGGATCCAATGCTGCCTGCCGCGGAACACTTCGGTGATCCGGCAGGAGAAATGCACCGGCAAGGCGCCGAGCATGGCGCGGGTTATGGCGCTCATGCGCGGGCTGCCGACCCAGCGCACCTGCTCGTCCGGCGAGGCGCTGAGTTGACCGTTGCGGCTGTGATAGAGGTTTGGCGTCCATTCGGCGACCCAGCCGCGGGCCTGCCATTGTTGAACCGCATCGAGGAAGCGGCGGTCGCGGGCGGTGAAGTATTGGGCGCCCAGATCCAGCGAGCCGACATCGCTGCGTTTACTGGCCATGCGGCCGCCGCTGCCACGGCTTTTGTCGAACAACTGTACCTCATGCCCGGCGGCATGTAGGGCCTGGGCGGCCGACAGACCGGCGATGCCGGTACCGATGATGGCGATGGGTGCGGTCATAATCTACCTCTTACTTTGGAGCGCTCGCAGACTGTTGAACGGCTACTGTGCTCAGCCATGCGGCGTTGCAACGTAGCGAAGCGAAGTGATGGCCGAGGCTGGCCCCTGGGGCGAGCGACGCGAGTAATGCTCATGTGCAACTCGCGTCCTCGGCTGACTTCACCTTAACTTGGCGTCCTCGCTTGGCAGGCTGTTGGAAAACTATCTGCGTTACCGATGCGTCGTTAAAAACAGATGCGTGTGCGAACTCAGGCTAGGCGTCCCAACAGAATGCTCATTACCTAAACTGCGCTTTTCGCCTGCTTTTGCCTAGCCTCGGCTGCCTAGCCTGCGTTTCTCAACGGCCTGTCAGGCTACGTCTTTGACAAAGCATGTACAATATTATTTTTCTTGTACATCGCTTATCGAATTCAATCATGCTTCCCTTTATTAAAGACAATCCTGAGCCGGATTAAAGGCACGCTGGCCTCTGATAAACCAGACTGACGGATATCGGATCGGCTAACGCCACGCGAGGAGGATGCCATGCACATATTGCTGACCGGCGGGACCGGCTTGATCGGTCGCGGTCTTTGTCGCCATTGGGCGCAGCAGGGTCACCAACTGACGGTGTGGAGCCGCAGTCCGCAGCGGGTTGCGGCGCTGTGCGGGGCGCAGGTGCGCGGCATCGGCCAGCTCGAAGAACTGGGCGCTGAGCCGCTGGACTCGGTGGTCAATCTGGCCGGTGCGCCGATTGCCGACCGGCCCTGGACCAGCAAGCGCAAGAGCCTGTTGTGGGCCAGTCGCATCACCCTTACCGAGCAGTTGCTGAGCTGGTTGCAGGGGCGCACCGAGCGGCCGCGGGTATTGCTGTCCGGTTCGGCGGTGGGCTGGTATGGCGATGGCGGCGAGCGTGAGCTGCACGAGGATACGCCGCCGGTCTGCGAGGATTTCGCCGCGCAACTGTGCGGCGCCTGGGAGGAAACCGCGCAGCGCGCCGAAGCCTTGGGGATTCGTGTGGTGCTGGTGCGTACCGGTTTGGTGCTGGCTCGTGAGGGGGGCTTTCTCAAGCGCCTGTTGTTGCCATTCAAACTCGGTCTGGGCGGGCGTCTGGGCGATGGTCGACAATGGATGTCGTGGGTACATTTGGCCGATCAAATCGCCCTGATGGATTTTCTCTTGCAGCAGGAGCAGGCCAGCGGTCCTTATAATGCCTGCAGCCCGAACCCGGTGCGCAATGCCGAGTTTGCCCATGCGCTGGGCCGTGCCCTGCACCGGCCGGTGCTATTGCCGGTGCCGGCCTTGGTGTTGCGCGCCGGTCTGGGCGAATTGTCCGGCCTGCTGCTGGGGGGGCAGCGTGCCTTGCCGGTGCGCCTGAGTGAGGCCGGCTTTCATTTTCGTTTCACCGATCTGGATACGGCCCTGGCGGATCTGCTGGGCGACACTGACTGATAAGGATTCTGCATGAGCAATCACGCCTTGCTGCTGGTCAACCTGGGTTCCCCGGCGTCGACCGAAGTGGCTGATGTACGGCGCTATCTCAATCAATTTCTGATGGACCCCTATGTGGTCGACTTGCCCTGGCCGCTGCGGCGCTTGCTGGTGTCGTTGATTCTGCTCAAGCGTCCCGCAGCTTCGGCCCATGCCTATGCGTCGATCTGGTGGCAGGACGGCTCGCCGCTGGTGGTGTTGAGCAAGCGCCTGCAGACGGCGATGAAGGCGAAGTGGACCCAGGGTCCGGTCGAGCTGGCGATGCGCTACGGCGAGCCGTCGATCGAGACGGTGCTCAATAGGCTGGCGGCGCAAGGCATCAAGCAGGTGACCTTGGCCCCGCTGTACCCGCAGTTTGCCGACAGCACCACCACCACGGTGATCGAGGAAGCCAAGCGGGTGGTGCGCACGGCTAACCTGGACATGCGTTTCTCCCTCCTGGCGCCCTTCTATGACCAGCCGGAATATATAGACGCCCTGGTCGACAGCGCCAGGCCTTACCTCAAGCAGGACTTCGACCACCTGTTGCTGAGTTTTCACGGCTTGCCGGAACGCCACCTGCGCAAGCTCGATCCCAGCAAGCACTGCCTCAAGGGCCCCGATTGCTGCCACACGGCGCCGCCGCAAGTGCTCGCGACCTGCTACCGCGCACAATGCATGCGCAGCGCCGCCGCCTTTGCCGCGCGCATGGGCCTGCGCCCGGAGCAGTGGTCGGTGTCTTTCCAGTCGCGTCTGGGGCGGGACAAGTGGATCGAACCCTATACCGAAAGCCGTCTCGAGGCGCTGGCCGGGCAGGGCGTGAAGAAGCTGCTGGTGATGTGCCCGGCATTCGTTGCCGACTGCATCGAAACCCTGGAGGAGATCGGTGATCGTGGCCGGGAGCAATTCCAGGCCGCCGGTGGCGAAAGCCTGCAACTGGTGCCCTGCCTCAACGATCACCCGAGCTGGGTGGCGGCGCTCAAGACCCTCAGCGAGCGGGCGCCTCTGATGCTCTAAGAGCAGGCTTGGCCGCGCAGGACGGGCGACCTCCCGACAGCCCGTCCCTGGCTTTTCACTGGCTGTAATCCGGGGCATGCCTGGCCAGGCGGTCCATTCGCTTGAAGGGATGTGCTGCATTCGCCTGGTTGATAACGCCTTCAGTCGATACTCCACAAGGGCCATATAGGCCTAAGCTGGCGGCACTTTCAACCGTCGCGCATCGCGTAAGCGGTGCCGAGGAGACCGCCAGTGTCCAACAACAATAACGGCTATCCCTCCAGTGTCCGCGCCTGGTCGACCGTCGCCATCCTGATGGTGGCCTACGTGCTGTCGTTCGTCGACCGGCAGATCCTCAACCTGCTGGTCGCCCCCATCCGCCGCGACCTGATGATCAGCGACACCCAGATGAGCCTGTTGATGGGCTTGTCCTTCGCCCTGTTCTACACCGTATGCGGTATCCCGCTGGGACGTCTGGCCGATACCAGGAGCAGGCGCGGCCTGATCGCCATCGGCATCCTGTTCTGGAGTGCGGCCACCGCCGCCTGCGGCCTGGCCAGGCTGTACTGGCAGTTCCTGATCTGCCGCATCGGCGTCGGTGTCGGCGAGGCGGCCTTGTCGCCGGCGGCCTATTCGCTGATCGCCGACAGCTTTCCCGCCGCGCGCCGCGCCACCGCCATCAGCGTCTACTCGATGGGGGTCTATCTGGGTTCGGGTCTGGCCTTTCTGTTCGGCGGCCTGGTCATCAAGCTGGCCTCGGCCCAGGGCGATGTGTTGCTGCCGGTGGTGGGCGAAGTGCGGCCCTGGCAGCTGATTTTCCTCGCCCTGGGCGCCGCCGGGGTGCTCTTCACCCTGCTCATGCTGGCGGTCAAGGAACCGGCCAGGCGCGGCGCCGGTGCCGGCGTCGCGGTGCCGCTGGCGGATGTCGGCCGTTATATCCGCGCCAACAAGCGCACCGTGCTCTGCCATAACTTCGGCTTCGCCGGCCTGGCGTTCGCCGGCTACGGCAGCGCGGCCTGGATTCCAACCTTCTTCATCCGCACCTACGGCTGGGATGCCGGCCAGGTCGGCATCGTCTACGGCAGCATAGTGGCGGTGTTCGGTTGCCTGGGCATCGTCTTCGGTGGGCGTCTGGCCGACTGGATGGCCAGGCGCGGCAGCAGCGACGCCAATATGCGTGTCGGCCTCTATGCCGCCCTAGGCGCCGTGCCCTTCGTGCTGGCCTTCCCGTTGATGGAGACCGCGCTCTGGGCGGCGATTCTGACCGCCCCGGCGGTGTTCTTCCTGAGCATGCCGTTCGGCGTGGCGCCGGCGGCGATTCAGGAGATCATGCCCAACTCGATGCGCGGCCAGGCCTCGGCGATCTACCTGTTCGTCATCACCCTGATCGGCCTGGGCATCGGCCCGACGGCGGTGGCGCTGGTGACCGATTATGTCTTCGGCGACGACCTGGCGCTGCGTTACTCGCTGCTGATCGTCACCAGTCTGGCCGTGTTCAGCTCCGTCGTGCTGCTGAGCATGAGCCTCAAGCCCTACCGGGACAGCGTGGTGCGCCTGCAGCAGTGGGCGGCCAAGTCTGCCTGAGTTCTTTTAGCTTCGTAGCCTGAATAAGCGTCAGCGCAATCCGGGATCGCTGCACCGCGTTCCAAGGTCTATCCGGGCTACAAGCTGATGCATTGGCGATCTGTAGGCCGGGTTAGCCGCATGCGCGCTGCTTCGGCCCTACCGCCAATCCCGGTTATCTGACCGCAGCCCGCCTGCTCAGCCGTCCTTCTGCTTGGTGCCGAAGATCTTGTCACCGGCATCGCCCAGGCCGGGAATGATGTAGCCGTGCTCGTTCAGGCGCTGGTCGATCGAGGCGGTGAAGATCATCACCTCGGGGTGGGCATCGGCCACCGCCTTGATCCCTTCGGGCGCGGCGACCAGCACCATGGCGCGGATCTCCTTGCAGCCAGCCTTCTTCAGCAGGTCGATGGTGGCGACCATGGAGCCGCCGGTGGCGAGCATCGGGTCTATGATCATCGCCAGGCGCTCGTCGATCTCCGGCACCAGTTTTTCCAGGTAGGTGTGCGCCTGCAGGGTCTGCTCGTTGCGCGCCACGCCCACGGCGCTGACCTTGGCCCCGGGAATCAGGCTGAGCACACCGTCGAGCATGCCGATGCCGGCGCGCAGGATCGGTACCACTGTGATCTTCTTGCCGGAGATCTTTTCCACCTGCACGGTGCCAGCCCAACCCTGGATCTCGTAATTTTCCAAGGGCAGATCCTTGGTCGCTTCGTAGGTCAGCAGGGCACCGACTTCCTGGGCCAGTTCGCGGAAGTTCTTCGTGCTGATATCGGCGCGACGCATCAGGCCGAGCTTGTGGCGAATCAGCGGGTGGCGGATCTCGAGGATGGGCATGATGGGTTCTCCGGCGGGGCAGGCAAAAAATGCGATTAGATTAGCATTGGCTTGGCGTTGCTGGGGCGCAGACGCGCGCGGCTTGCAGACATTGTCGCCGATTGCGGCGTATCGCCGGCGCTTTGTCCGCAAAGGCTTGCTCCGCCGGGGACAGGTGGGTACCTTTGCCGGCTTTTATTCTGACGCTTCGATCAATTTTCTGTGCCTTGCAGCGTTCGTCCACCCATAGAGGAAAGACCATGCCCGTCGATCTCGCCCACATTCGCCAAGTCATGCTGGAAGCCGATTGCCTGTACACGGAAGCCGAAGTGGAAGCGGCCATCGACCAGGTCGCCGCGGCGATCAACGGCGAGATGGCCGAGCGCAACCCGGTGGTGTTCTGCGTGATGAACGGCGGCCTGATCTTCTCCGGCAAGTTGCTGCCCAAGCTCGACTTCCCGTTGGAGCTGTCCTACCTGCACGCCACCCGTTATCGCAACGAAACCAGCGGCGGCGAGCTGTTCTGGAAGGCCAAGCCGGAAATCTCCTTTATCGACCGCGACGTGCTGATCGTCGACGACATCCTCGACGAAGGGCACACCCTGGGCGCTATCGTCGACTTCTGCCGCCATGCCGGCGCCAGCGCGGTGCATACCGCGGTGCTGATCGACAAGGATCACCAGCGCAAGGCGCGCCCGGACCTGAAAGCCGATTACGTCGGCCTGCCGTGCATCGACCGTTACATCTTCGGCTACGGCATGGATTACAAGGGCTACTGGCGCAATGCGGCCGGGATCTATGCGGTCAAGGGCCTGTAAACGCTTTCAGCGTGCCGTGCTTTCTCGATCAGGCCCTGTTTGCCGAACTGGCCGGGAAGGCCGCGGCCAACCCGCGTCAGCGTCAGCTCCATAACTTCCGCCAGATGGGAGAGCCTTGTCACCGCATGGCCGTGGTCTTGCAGCCTGATACCTATTTCCGCCGCACCGTCATCTCTCGGCGGCCAGCACCACCAGCACGTGGAACGCTCCGGGCGGCGAAGGAGCGCGGGCGCCTGGGCGCCGAGCGAGGGCGACGCGGAGGTCGCCGACTATCTCGCCTGGATGCGTGGGCAGTGCGCCTGAGCACTGTTGTGCCGAATTCGTCACTTTGTCCGGGTAAAGAGGTCAAGCCGCTTTAGGTCCTAGGCGCCACTCTAGCCACTGGTTATTTAGAGGAGGCTGGCCGTGATTCGATTGACTCTGGAACAGGCGCGCGAGCTGGCGCAGGACATCTTGCGCAGCAACGGCTTCAGCGAGTCCCATGTACAGGCGGTGACCGCCACGGTGCTGGCGGGGGAGCGTGATGGCTGCGCCTCCCATGGCCTGTATCGGGTGCTCGGCTGCGTCAGCTCGCTCAAGGCAGGCAAGGTCGTGGCGGACGCCGAACCGGAGGTCATCGATCAGGCCCCGGCGCTGGTTCGGGTGGATGCCAGAGGTGGCTTTTCTCAGCTGGCGTTTCAGGCTGGCTTGCCGGTACTGGTGGAAAAGGCCAGGCAGTGCGGGATAGCCGCGCTGGCGATTAATCGCTGTGTGCACTTCTCGGCATTATGGGTCGAGATCGAGGCGCTTACCGAGGCCGGTCTGGTGGCATTCGCCTTCACCCCAAGCCATGCCTGGGTGGCACCGGCAGGTGGCAGCAAGCCGGTGTTCGGTACCAATCCCATTGCCTTCGGTTGGCCACGTGCCGGGCACAACCCATTTATTTTTGATTTCGCCACCAGTGCGATTGCCCGTGGTGAGATTGAGCTGCATCGGCGTGCGGGCAAGCCCATTCCGCTGGGCTGGGGGATCGACCCGCATGGTCAGTCGAGCACGGATGCCGAGGCGGTCATGAACGGCGCCATGCTGACCTTTGGCGGGCACAAAGGCTCAGCGCTGGCGGCGATGGTGGAGCTGATTGCCGGCCCGCTGATTGGTGATCTGACCAGTGCCGAATCACTGGCTTATGACGCGGGCAGCAAGTCATCGCCCTATCACGGTGAGCTGATCGTGGTGCTTGATCCACGGCGCTTTCTCGGTGATGCCGCCGATGAGCATCTGGCCCGAGCCGAGGCGCTGTTCGAGAGTATCCAGTGCCAAGGTGCGCGCCTGCCATCGCAGCGCCGCTACGAGGCCCGAGCGCGCAGCGCCGAGCAGGGCGTGCAGATTCCCCAGGCCTTGTATGACGATCTCAAGGCGCTGATTGCCGACTAGTCACGGCTGTTCGGGTGCATCAGATCCGGGTGGGTTAGGCGCCTGGTGCAGGGCTATAGCTGTTGCCGGCCAGTGGCGCCGTAACCCACCATGATGAGCAAGCCGATTGCCGCTTGGTGGGTTACACGGCGCGCCGATTGCGCAGTTGGTTTCAGCTACCTGCCCTGCGCCGCTAACCCCCCTACAAGAGCTGCGCCCAGCACATGCTTGGGACATAGCCAGAAAAAAGCCCCGGCTCGTCGAGCCGGGGCAAGGCAGCAACTCCTGGGCCTAGCCAACACCCATCAGGTCAGGGGTTTCCGCGTGCTCAGACCATCCACCAGACGGGCGATGCCCAGTGGGTTGGCGTTTTGCAGGGCTTGCGGGAGCAATTGATCAGGACAGTTCTGGTAGCACAGCGGCCGTAGAAAACGGTTGATGGCAAGGCTGCCCACCGAGGTGCCGCGTGAGTCCGAGGTGGCAGGGTAAGGGCCGCCATGCACCATCGCGTCACACACCTCCACACCCGTTGGGTAGCCGTTGAACAACACCCGGCCGACCTTCTGTTCAAGCAGCGCCAGTACGTCAGCGAAGGGCGCGAGGTCTTCATTCTCGGCGATCAGGGTGGCGGTCAGCTGTCCGTGTAAACCGCGCAGAGCTGCCAGCAGTTCGGTCTTGTCCGCCACTTCGACCACAATGGTGGTCGGGCCGAAAACTTCTTCCTGGAGCAGTTGGTCGCCATTCAGCAGCAAGCTCACATCCGCTTGGAACAGCTGCGGCTGGGCTTTGCTCGCGGTTTGCCGGGTGCCTGCCAGATGTTCGATGCCAGGGTGCGCAAGGAGGCGGTCGAGGCCGCGCCGGTAACTGTCGAGGGTGCCGGCATTGAGCATGGTCTGCGCCGGCTGTGCGGCCATCTGGGCGCTGAATTCTTGCAGGAATGCGCTGAATTCAGCCGAGCGAAGCGCAATGATCAGGCCCGGGTTGGTGCAGAACTGGCCACAGCCAAGAACCACGGACGCACTCAGTTCGCTGGCAATTTTGCTGCCGCGCTGTTGCAGGGCGGTCGGCAGCAGCAGCACCGGGTTGATGCTGGACATCTCGGCGAACACCGGGATCGGCTGCGGACGAGCGGCGGCCATGTCGCACAGCGCCCGGCCGCCCTTGAGGGAACCGGTAAAGCCGACGGCTTGAATCAGTGGGTGCTTGACCAGGTCGGCACCCACACCATTGCCATAGATCATGTTGAACACGCCGGCGGGCATGGCGGCTTTTTCGGCGGCGCGGATGATCGCATCGGCCACGCACTCGGCCGTGGCCATGTGGCCGCTGTGCGCCTTGAATACCACCGGGCAACCTGCCGCCAGCGCTGCGGCGGTGTCGCCGCCGGCGGTGGAGAAGGCCAGCGGAAAGTTGCTGGCGCCAAACACTGCGACCGGGCCGACGCCAATGTTGTACTGACGCACATCCGGGCGCGGCAGCGGCTGGCGCTCGGGCAGGGCGCCATCGATGCGTGCGCCGTAGAAGTCGCCGCGGCGTAATACCCTGGCGAACAGACGCATCTGCCCGCTGGTGCGGCCCCGTTCGCCTTGGATACGCGCGGCCGGCAGGGCGGTTTCGCGACAGACCAGGGCAACGAAGTCCTCGCCCAGGGCATCTATTTCGTCGGCGATGGCCTCGAGAAACTCGGCGCGGCGGCTCGCCGGCAGACTGCGAAACTGTCCATACGCCTCCGCCGCGGCTTGCGCGGCGGCATCAACTTCAGCCGCCGTGGCCTGGCTGAAGCGGTAGGGCAGGGCTTCGCCTGTGCAGGCGTCGAAGCTGGTCTGGGTGTCTTGACCGGCAGCGCTGCGAGCGCCGCCGATGTAGTTGTGGCCAACAAGATTAAGCATGCGGGACTCCGGCAGAGTGAGTGTCAGAACAGTTTTCCTGGCAGCCAGGTGGCGAGGCTCGGGATGGCCAGGATGATCAGGAACAGCAACAACTGAATCAGGATGAACGGCACTACGCCCCGGTACATGTGGCGGTAACCGATGTCGGCGGGGGCGATGGACTTGAGGTAGAAGATCGACGGCGCCAGCGGCGGGGTCAGGTAGGCGGTCTGGATCACCACCATAAACATCACCGCGAACCAGATCGGATCGATCCCGGCGGCCTTGATCAGCGGGGTGAAGATCGGCACGAAGATCAGCACGATCGAGATCCAGTCGAGCACCATGCCGGCCAGCAGCACGATCAGCATCAGCACCATGATCAGCGCATACGAGCCGAGGCCCAGGTCCTGCATGAAGCTCGAGAGCATCCAGCCGCCACCGCTGGCGGCAAAGATGGCGGTGAACATGGTGCCGCCGACTACGATGAGCATGATCATCGCGGTAATTTTGATGGTGGTGACCAGCGCATCCCACAGGCGCTGCCAGCTCAGCTCACGGAAGCACAATGCCAACAGCACCGCGCCAAATGCGCCCAACGCCGCGGATTCGGTCGGCGAGGCGATGCCCATCAGCATGGAACCAAGCACTGCAAAAATCAGCAGAAATGGAGGGATCAGTCCCTTGAGCGTGACCCGCAGTTTTTCACTCAGTGGGGTCGCTTTCATCTCGGGCACCACCGGCGCCAGCGAGGGTTTCAACCAGCACACGATGATGATGTAGAGCAGGAACAAGCCGAGCATGAGTAGCCCGGGAATCAGGGTGGCGGCGAACAACTGACCAATCGACAACTGCGCCATCGAGGCATACACCACGACGATCACCGAGGGCGGAATAATCGTCCCCAGTGAACCGCCTGCGCAGATGGTTCCCGAGATCAGCGATTTGTCGTACTTGTATTTGCTCATCGCCGGAATCGCCATCATGCCGACGACAATTTCCACTGCTCCGACAATCCCTGAGCTGGCGGCGAAAATGCCGCACATCAGCATGGTGGAGATGGCCAGACCACCGGAAAAACCGCCAAGCCAGAGCTGCAGGGCGTTGTACAAGCGCTTGGCCAGCCCGCTTCTTTCCAGCACGGCGCCCATCATCACGAATAATGGAATAGCCGACAGGGTGAAGTTGGTCGAAGCCTGGAGCAGCGAGCCGTACATTTGCTGGGAAATGTTTTCCCCGAAAATCAGCATGCCGCAAAAGAACGACACGCTGATCAACGAGAAGGAGACGGGAATGCCCATGAAAATGAACAGAAACAACAGGGCAAACATCAACAGCGGGAGGTAGTCCATCAATCAAACTTCCTTGTGGCCGGGATCTTTGCGATTGGCAACAAATAGCCATGCATCGACAATCACCTGAAAGGTCAGCGCCGCCAGGCCAATGGCCAGTGCGCTATAGAAGGGCCACATCAACGGTGCCCAAGGGCTGACGTGCTCAACCTCACCACTGCTGAAGGCGTGCAGCGTGCGCTTGAGTGCGATCCAGGTCAGGCCGGCCAGTGCCGGGGTGAGAACGAACAGGTAGAACAAGGCATTCAGCCTGCGCTGCCACACGGGCTTGAGCGAGTTCGTCAGAAAGTCGATGCGCACATGGGCTTCTTCCTTGAGCGCATAGGCGCAGCCAAGGATGAACATCGCACCGTTGAGCATGTAGGAGATGTCGAAGGCCCACAGGGTGGGGGCATTCAGTACGTAGCGCGCGAAGACCTCGTAGATCATCGCCAGCACCAGTAGTGCCGCCATTGCCACGGCGACGCCGAGCAGGCTCGAGGCCGGCCAGTTGTACCATTTGCTCTTCATAGGCGCTCCAGCTCCGGGCAGCCGTCAGCGGCGTGCCCGGACAGGTCGGTCATCAATGTCTGTAGAGGTAGGACGAGTTCTGCGACCAACGCTGCAGGTAGCCGTTGTAATCGTCGAGAATGGCTTGCGCGTCGGTCTTGCCAGCCGGGCGCTGCTTGATCTTGTCGGCCATCAACTGCTGGCCCATCTTGGCCAGTTGCTCAATCACGGCTTTATCCAGCTGAACGATCTCGACACCGGCGTTCTTGTAGGCCTGCATCGCCTGCATATCGGCATCCAGGAAGTGCAGATAGCCCTGCATGGTGGTGAGCTTGGCGGCGGCTTCGAGTTTTTGCTGAGTGGCTTTGTCCATGGCATTCCAGGTCTCGACCTTCATGAAAAACTCCCAGACGAACGATGGCTGGTGCACCCCCGGCGTCAGGATGAAGGGCGCCACTTCATGGAAACCTTCCGACAGGTTGGCACCGGGCGTGGCCCACTCAATGGCATCGACCCCTTTACGTTGCAGCAGGGTGTAAATCTCGCCAGGCGGTACCACCGTCGGTGCGGCTCCGACTTGTTTGATCACTTCGGCCCAGGCACCCGCTGTGCGGTACTTGAGGCCTTTGAAGTCCTCCAGCGAGGTGATCTTTTTGTTCGAGTGGGCGAGGATTTCACTGCTGCCCACGCCGACGACCATGCTGTGCAGGCCCATCTCTTTTTCGCGGAACGCTTGCAGTGCTTGCAAGCCGTTGCCTTCATACAGCCAGGCGAGTGTTTCTTCACCTGACATGCCGCCCGGGAAGCTGGCGAAGACGTTATTCAAGGGGTCTTGATTGACCAGGTAAGTCGGGGTCGAGTGACCGGCTTGGAGTACGCCGTTCTGCACCGACTCATAGACCTGCAGCGGGGGCACGATCACGCCGGCGCCAATTGGGCGGATTTTTACCTGGTTGTCGGTCAGCAGGGCGGCGTTCTTGGAGAAGCGCACGAGGAAATTTTCGAAGAAGAAACTGCCTTCAGGTACCGAGGTCGGCACGCTGTAGCTGTAGTCGGCGGCCTGGCTGCTGGCACAGCACAGCGCCAGCCCAAGTGTGGCGAAGAGATTGGCTTTGCGGATCATGTGAGGCCCCTTATTCGTTGTCGGTGGCTCAGGCCGAACGCGGACTGTCCACTCTGTTCCTGGCGAATGACGCAGCCGCTAAAAAATCCCGGCAGGCTGCGTGCGCGATGGGTCTTTGCGTGAATCGGGGGTATAGCGGCTATACCCCGATAGGGTCTTGCTTACAGGCCGACATCCGGCAGTGCCGGGCGGTTGGCCATGGCCTGGGCCATGATCGTCTCGACGTGGGCACGGTCCTCGCCTTGCAGGGCCAGGCGTGGCGGGCGGGTCAGGGCGGTGCCGCGCCCGGCGATTTCCTCGCACAGCTTGATGCACTGCACCAGGTCCGGGCGGGCGTCGAGGTGGAGGATCGGCATCAGCCATTCGTAGATCGGCATGGCCTCGTCGAAGCGGCCGGCCTTGCACAGGCGGAAGATGGTTTCGCCTTCCTTGGGGAACACGTTGGACATGCCGGATATCCAGCCCTCGGCGCCGACGGCGATGCTTTCCAGGACCACGTCATCGAGGCCGGCGAACAGGATGAAGCGGTCGCCCACCTGGTTGCGCACGTCGACGAAGCGCCGGGTGTCGCCGGAGGAGTCCTTGAAGCACACCACGTTCTCGATGTCGGCCAGGGAGATGAGGATCTCCGGGGTGACGTCGTTTTTGTAGATCGGCGGGTTGTTGTAGACCATCACCGGCAGGTCGGTGCCCGTGGCGACGCTGCGAAAGTGCGCGGCGGTCTCGTGCGGCTTGGAGGAGTAAACCAGCGCGGGCATCACCATGATGCCGTCGACGCCGACCCGCTCAACCGCCTTGGCCACCTTGGCGGCGCCGGCGCTGGTGAACTCGGCGATGCCGCAGATCACCGGCACGCGGCCAGCGGACGCGTCCTTGGCCACTTCGGTGACGGCCATCTTCTCCTCGATGGTCAGCGAGGTGTTCTCACCGACGCTGCCGCACACCACCAGGCCGGATACGCCGTCGCGCACCAGGTTGGAGATCACCTTGTGGGTCTCCTCCAGGTTTACCGAGAAGTCGGGGTTGAATTGGGTGGTGACAGCAGGGAAGACCCCACTCCAGTTAACGCGCTTGCTCATGGCTGTGTCTCCGTTTGTGAATAATGTATTTCGTATGCGATATCTTTTATGTGGAAAAATACCAGGCAAACTTGTTCGATGACGCGGGTATTTTCCGGTGTGCTGCCTGTGTGTCGCTGCAGACCATGCCCGCCGACAGTGCGGCGGGCGTTGGCGCTTAGGTTAAGGCCTCGACCGGCCAGGTATCGGACAGTCGGTAGCCTTGCGGCCAGGGATCGCTCGGGTCGAGCAGGTGCTGGTGAGTGCCGGTGATCCAGGCCCTGCCAGACAGGCAGGGGATGATCGCCGGACGCCCGGCCACCTCGCAGAGGCTATCGATATGGCAGTGGAACTCGGAACCGATGATCGAGCGGCCGATAAAACGCTCGCCGACCTGCAACTGGCCCTTGGCGTGCAGCACCGCCATGCGTGCCGAGCAGCCGGTACCGGTGGGCGAACGGTCGACCTTGCCGGGGCGGATCACCACCGCGTTGGCCGCGTTGGCGATGCCGTGCTCGTGGCTCACCGGCGCCGCCAGCTGGCAGAAGGAAATATGTGCCCAGTCCGGGTTCAGCGGGTGGACGAAGCCCAGTTGCTCATTGGCCGCACGGGTGATCTTCAGCCCGCAGGCCGCCAGGTCGGCGGCTTCGTCGGCGCTGAGGGCAAAGCCCAAGGCGTGGGCGTCGGCGATCACGAAGCTGTCGCCGCCATAAGCGGTGTCCACCTGCAGCGAGCCGATGCCTTGCACCTCGATCCAGGCATCCAGCCGGTCGGCGAAGGAGGGCAGGTTACGCACCTCGACGCGCTCGACCTTGCCGTCGCGACATTGCGCGACGGCTTCGATCAGGCCGCCGGGGGCTTCCAGTACCAGGCGAGTTTCTGGCTCGCTCATCGGCAGGATGCCGCTTTCCAGCAGCACCGTGGCCACACACAACGAGTTGGAGCCCGACATCGGTGGGGTGTCGGCCGGCTCCATGATGATCCAGGCCATCTGCGCCCGTGGATCCTTGGCCGGCACCAGCAGATTGACGTGGCGGAACACGCCACCGCGCGGCTCGTTGAGCATGAAGTTGCGCAAGGTCTGGTCTTCGGCGATCCAGCGCGATTGCGCCCAGACCGTGTCGCCGGGCGGCGGGGCCACGCCGCCGACTATCACATCGCCGACCTCGCCCTCGGCGTGGCAGCTGACCACATGGATGATCTTCGATGAACGCATCACAGGCTCCTAGCAAGACGATGAAAAACTACCTACGTTGCCGATACAGCGTTAAAAACGGCCTCAAAATGCTCATTTACAGCCAGTAAACTGCGCTTTTTCGGCCGTTTTTGCCTTGTCTCGGCCGCCTCGCCTACGTTTCTCAACGCCCTGCTAGAGCACGGACTTGAGGAAATCGGCGGTTTCCGCACGCTGCGGGTTGCCGAGCACTTGCTCGGGTGTGCCGATCTCATGCACCAGACCGTCGCGGAAGAACGCCACGCGATCGGACACCTCGCGGGCGAAGCTGATCTCGTGGGTCACCAGCACCATGGTCATGCCGTCTTCGGCGAGCAGGCGCATGGTGTCCAGCACCTCGCCGACCAGCTGCGGGTCGAGCGCCGAGGTGGCTTCGTCGAACAGCATGTAGTCCGGCGACATGGCCAGGGCGCGGGCGATGGCCATGCGCTGTTGCTGGCCGCCGGAGAGCTTGCCGGGAAACACATTGAATTTATCGCCGAGGCCAACATGGGTGAGTTGCTTGATGGCCATTTCTTCTGCCTCGGCACGGCTTTGGCCACGCACCTTGCGCGGCGCCAGCATGACGTTCTCCAGCACCGTGAGGTGCGGGAAGGCGTTCCACTGCTGGAACACGATGCCGATCTTCTGCCGCAGCTGGTTGAGGTCGGTGGCTTTGTCATGCACCTCGACGCCGTCGACACGAATGCTGCCCTGGTGAATGGATTCAAGGCCATTGATGCACATCAGCAGGGTCGACTTACCCGAGCCCGAGCCACCGATGATCGACACCACTTCGCCTTTTTCGACGGTCAGGCTGACGCCCTTGATCACATCAAGGTCGCCGAAGGATTTGTGTACGCTTTCGATCTCAATCATTTTCCTGCCACCTTTTCTCCAGTTGATTACCCAAGCGGGCCACAACCAGGCTGATGAAGTAGTAGATAAGCCCTGCGATGCACAGGACCAGCAGCGGTTCTTGGATGCGTGTGACTATGGTTTGTGAGGAGCGCAGCAGTTCGATGATGCCGATCCACATGACCAGGGCGGTGTCTTTCATCACCGACAGGGTCAGGTTCAGCCAGCCCGGAAACGCCACGCGGGTGGCCATCGGCATGACGATGTAGCGCAGGTCTTGCCAGTAGCTCAATCCCAGCGAGCGGCTGGCGCGGCGTACATTGGGCGATACCGCGAGGACACCGCTGCGCACCACTTCCGTGCAATAGGCCGTGGCGTATACGCCGAGCACTACGCAGGCAACGGTGAACGCGCTCCAGTCGAGGCCGACGATGCTTTTCAGCGAGTTGAACAGCACGAACTGGATCAGCAGCGGCACACTGCGGAAGATATCCAGCACCCAGGCCAGCGGCAGGGTTGCACGCGGCAAGGTGGCGCGCAGCAGGCCACAGATAACCCCGCCGAATGTGCCCAGCAGCATCGACCAGAGGGTGAGCAGAATAGTGGTCCAGGCACCCTGGAGCATGAACAGCAGATCGGTTGAGGTGAGGCTGGTAGTCAACATGGCCATTGCCCTCTTAGTAGCGGAACAGGCGCCAGCCGAGTAGGCGGGCGACCATGACGATGGCTTTGGCAATCAGGTAATAAAGCACTGCCGCGAGCGCGAAATACTCAAAGGTGCGGAAGGTCTTTACGTTGTAGTCCTGGGTCACCCCGGTGAGGTCGTTGTTGAGGCCGACGATGACCCCCAGCGAGGTCATCAGCACGGCCCAGACCATCTGATTGGTCAGGGGGTAGAACACAATGCGCAGGAGCTGCGGGACTATGATCAACCGGTAGGCCTTGAATGCGCTCATGCCCAGTGAACGGGCCGCGCGCATCTGGGTCTCGGGAACGGCCTTGAGCCCGCCACGAAAGTTTTCTGCCAGGTAGCCGGCGTTGTTGAACGTGATCCCGGCCAGCAGTGCGGCCCATGAGCTGATGTGCAGGCCGAACGAACCGAGGCCGAAGTACAACAGGTAGATCTGAAACAACGAAGGGGTGTTACGGGCAACCGAGACCCAGGCCCCGGAAACACCCCGCGCCAGCGGGTTCTGGCTCTGCCGCATGACGGTCAACAACAGCGCGATGAGCACACCAAAGACCATCGATAGCGCGGCCGTCTCAAAGGTAACCCAGGCACCGCCGAGCATGTCCGGGAGTGCCTTTAAAGCCGAGCGCCAGTGAAAGTTATAGTCAAACATCGCTCAATATTTCCCTTGGCTGATGGGCCTGGCTCAACCAGGCGGGAAGCTCGCCGCTGACAAATCCTCGGCAGGCCGCTTCGACGCAGGCCGCCAGGCTGCCGAAATGCACCGTGCGTCCGACCAGGCCTGGGGCGTAGTGGGCGTACTTGCCTGAGT
The DNA here is from genome assembly GCF_041601375.1 of Pseudomonas sp. Taxonomy (GTDB): domain Bacteria; phylum Pseudomonadota; class Gammaproteobacteria; order Pseudomonadales; family Pseudomonadaceae; genus Aquipseudomonas. Next base: position 29,844 of record NZ_JBFIIG010000018.1, read on the forward strand.
TGGTCATCAGGCTGGTGGTGCCGACCGGGAGTACCGGCTCGCCGAGCATGCACCAGCAGGTATCGGTCACCAGTTGTGCGCCAAACGCATCGAGCGTCGCCAGGTAGCCCGCCGCGCTGGCCTGTTGCTGCACATGCCGTCCGCAGGTGATCACCAGGGCGACGTCGGGGTGTTTGCTGCGGCCCTCACACAAGGCGGCCAAGGCGGCGAACTCGCTCAAAGAGAAGTGCGGATTGCCGAGCGCTACCAGGCCCAACTGCGGAGACGGCGCACTGTTGAGTTCGTTCCAACTACCGAGCAAGCCGGCTGCGCTGACTGTTTCAATGCGCTGGGCTGGGAGGCCGCCCAGCGCCTGCTCTAGGCTGGCGGCTTCTGGGGTAACCCCGGCGATGTGGAACATCGGGGCGCCAGAGGTGGTCGCAAACGCGGCGCCAAAGGCCTTTAAATCGTCCAGCGTAGGCGCCGCGTTCTGCAAACCATCGAGCACGGGGATCTGGCTGCCCGACAACGCGCCGACGTGATAGCCGAGTAGTGGATAAAACGCATCATCGAGTGGGCCGAGCGGCGCTACTTGAATGAGCAGAGTGGCTAAGCGGCCGGCATCCAGGTGACAGCCGGTGAGGGGCGCGCGACCGGTCAGGGCGATGCAGATATCCAGATAGTCCGGGTATTTCTGCGTCCGGGCGCCGAGTACGCTGTTGGCATACACCACGGCGTTGGATTCAGCCCAGACCACTTGTTCATTGGCCTGCGGCGCGCTGTCGAGCAGGTAGGGTGCGCAGGTGTAACTCAGTTGCGCACCCATGGCCATATACGCCTCACCGAGCTGGCTGGCGGGTTCGCCGAATGCCGGGTCGATGCCTTGCTGGCGCCAGAGACGCTGGTCGACCGAGATCGAGTTGAGCGTGGTCGGCACTCTGACGGCCGCCCCCCAGGCAAGCAATTGTTCGGCAAAGCGCAGGCTGGCCGGGCCGGTATAGATGCAGCCATCGATGTGCGCCTGGGTGATATCGATCAATTCGCCGGCGCCCTGGAGCTCGGCCATTTGCAAGACGATCTGCATGGCGACCTGCGCGGCCTTGCCGTGTTTGCCTGCCAGCAGGTCACGGTCCGTGTCGTTCAAGGCAATCGGGCCCGTGGCCCCGTGTGTGGTGCGGGTATCTGGCGTGGCCGCTTGCCAGTTATCCGCGGGAGTCTGGGTGAAGGCGCTAACCCGATCAGCTTCAACGCGGACAAACGCGCAGTCATGCAGCCGGGAAAAGGCTTCAGGGCCGATGCAGACGACGGGCAGGCCACAGTCAAACAAGCTCTGGGCGATCAGCACGCCCAGGCTGAGGATTTCTTCGGGATGCGCCACCACCAGTGCGGCCGGGGCATGGCCGTTGAGAATCAGTTCCAGGAGTACGCTGCTGCCGGTGCAGGAGCCGCGGCCACTGGGGATGGCCAGCACCCGTCCCGCAATTATCTGGCCGCTGAGGGGATGGTGGCGATCGATCACCTCGCCGCTAAAGGGATCGACGCCGCCCCAGAAGCTCAGGCCGACGTCGGCATACAGCAGTTGGCCTTGTGCATTGCCTGCAACCAGCCTGCGTGCCGTTACTGCGAATTCAGGCATGTTTAACTCCCGCACGGCCGGGTTGGCGACCGTGCGTTTACCAGTGGATGGGGGGCGCGGGCTTAGTAGTAAACGCCTGGAACCGTCAGCTCCACCGGAGTGCCGCCGACCCACTTCTGGTACAGCTCGGCGTAGCGACCGGAACGGACCTGCTGGTTGACGAAGAGGTTGAGGTAGTTGATCAGGCCGTACTCGTTGCGCTTGGCCGCCAGGGACACGTAATCGATGGTGTAGGGCGCATTGCCGGCCACTTTGAGGCCTTTGTATTTGCCCGACTTGAGGGTCGAGGCCGCCACTGTGTTGGTCACCACAGAGGCGTCGATGTGACCCTGGGTAACGGCGAGAATGGTGTCGTTCTGGCTTTGGTAAGCGCGGAAGCTGCCGTCATTGCCCCAGCTTTTCACGTCTTTTTCCAGGGCGATAGCCTCGAAGGTGCCACTGGTGTTACCCACTGGGCGCCCTTTGAGGTCTGCGTATTTTTCAATGCCACTGTCTTCGCGGGTCAGTACGACCATCTGGAAGGCAAAGTAGGGCACGGTCATCGCCACGGTTTTTGCGCGTTCAAGGGTGTCGGAGGTTGAGGCGACGATGATGTCGGCCCGGCCTGAGATCAGCGCGGGAATCCGGTCCGGGAACGGTGTTTCGACCACTTCAGGGGTTACCCCAAGGACTTTCGCCAGGTCAGCGCAATAGTCGACGTCAAAACCGGCGGGCTTGTTGCCTTCATCGCGAAAGCCCATGGGAGGGAAGTCCAGGGTCACGGCGCAGCGCAGTTTTCCCGATTCGATGATGTCGTCGAGTTTGTCGGCCTGGGCCTGGCCGATCAGGGACGCGCTAAGCGCAACGGTGAGGGCTACGGCAGTTGTTGGATTTTTCATAGGGGCCTCGTGGTGGTGTGGGGTCGAGCAGTTAAAGGGTGGAGCGTCTTTCGTATCGGTGATTTCGTATACGATATTTAATATGCACTGGCTGTGCCAAGAAGTGGTGGGGAATAGATTTACTGGGAATTGCACGGTGCTGTCGGCCTCGCGAGCCGCTGGGCGCGGGCGCGGGGCGTACTCACGAATTTTTCAGGATGCGGGCGCTGGCGCGTTCGCAGACAGCCCGCGCTGGGGCGGGGTGTCACCTAAGGGAGCAGCTCGACCCAGGGATGTGCGTTTAAGCCACGAATTGGGGTAACAGCGTGCTAAGCGTCGCGCAGACGCTGGCGATACTGACTGGGAGACAGCCCGGTGAGGGCCTTGAACTGACGGCTGAAGGCGCTGTGATCGGTGTAGCCGCAGCGCAGGGCGATGTCGGTGATCGGCAGGTGATCGGCCAGCAACTGCGAGGCCGCGCCCAGGCGCGCCTTGTGGATCATCTGCCGCGGGGTGAGCTGGAAGATGCGCTTGCAGTGGCGTTCCAGCTGGGCGACGGACAGCCCGGCGATGGCGGTGAGGTCTTTGAGGCTGATGGGCTGGGCGTAATGCTCGCGGATATGCGCGTCTACCGCGGCCAGTTTCTGGTAGGCCGGGTGGCTGGCTTGCGGGGCCTGCAGGTCGTAGGAGATGCCGGCCATGCCGATGATCACGCCCTGCGGGTCGCGCAGCGCCAGCTTATGGGTCAGGCACCAGCCCGGTTGGCGGCCGGGGTACAGGTGCAACTCCAGCTGGTCGCTGAGTGGGCCGCCGCCCTGCAGGACGCGGCGATCCTGCTCGGTGTAGAGGGGGCCGAAGCGTGAGGGAAACACCTGTTCGGCGGTCCGGCCCAGCAGCTCGTGGTGGCGGTTTACCGCGCAGCGTTGGCACAGGGTCCGGTTGACCAGCACATAGCGGGCGGCGCTGTCCTTGATGAAGAACACCACGCCGGGCATGGCATCCAGCAGGGGGGCGATCAGCTGCAGGCTGCCGAGCAGTTCCGGCAGGTCGCGGGGCGTGGGCAGGTGCTGGAGCTGAAGCGGCAAAGGCATGGGTGGGCTGGTGTCCAGGCAAGGTGGGCGCGGCCCACTCTAAGGCCGCTGCCACTTTCAGGGAAGCGCGACGTCCGTCGCGGCGGTTCGGCCAGCGGGTGGGTTAGGCGCCTGTCCAAGCAGCAGGCATTACACTGATCGTTGCTGCGCCGTAACCCACCATCGGTGCAATACATGGATGCCGTCTGGTGGGTTACGCGGGGCGCCACGATGGCAACGTCTGATCGTCGCAGTGTGGCGCCGCTAACCCACCCCACAGTGATCCGACCTGTCACGATGGTCGCGACACTAGCCGGCCTCGTCTGGCTCGGCCAGTTGCAGCAGGCTTTCTATGCGTGCCGGCGACAAGGGCGGGCGCGGCGCCGGGGCCGGCCAGTCGAACAGGAACTGCGTCGCGCCGCCGCAGATGCGTCCCTGGCAGGCGCCCATGCCGCAGCGGCTGTGCAACTTGGCGTCGACCCAGCCGTCGCGCCCGGCGAGGGCGGCATAAGGCACATCCTCGCAGCGGCAGACCAGGGTATCCGCGGCGGCCAGTTGCTTGAGTCGCGGATCGAGGGCGAAGCTGCGCCCGAGTCGGTCGGCGAAGGCTTGCCAGTGCTGGCGCTGCGGCCACAGCGCACGGGCCTTGGCCTGCGCGCCGATGGCGCTGTGGCCGGCGATGGCGCCTTCGATCAGGGCCAGTTCGCTGCCGCCGAAGCCGGTGCATTCACCCGCCGCATAGTGATCGCTCAGGCTGCAGGCTTGCCACTGATCGACTGCTATGGCCTGGCCGGCGATACGGCAGCCCAGGGCCTGGCCCAACTGGGTGTTGGGCAGCAAACCGAAACCACAGGCCAGGCGCTCGCAGGGGATCTCCAGCACTTTACCGTTCTGCTGCAGGCGCACCGCTTCCAGGTGTTCCTCGCCGAGCGCGGCCAGTACATGGCTGTTGCTGCGGTAGCTGGCATCGAACAGCTGCAAGGCCTGCAGCAACTTGCTTGGCCAGCGCGGCAGTTGCAGGGCGAACCCGGCCAAGGCAGCGGGGGGCGCCTGTTCGGCGATGCGCAGCACTTGCGCTCCGGCCTGTTTGGCGCTGGCGGCGCTGGCCAGCAGCAGCGGGCCGCTGCCGGCGATCACCAGCCGCTCGCCGGCCACCGGCACGCCGCCCTTGATCAGCGCCTGCAGGCCGCCGGCGCCAGTGACGCCGTGCAGGGTCCAGCCGGGGAAGGGCAGCAGCAGCTCGCGCGCGCCGGTGCAGAGGATCAGCTTGGCGTAGCGTGCGCGCCAGGCGCGTTCGCCATCTTCCAGGAGCAACTGCTGCGGCCCGGCGATGGCGACCACCCGGGTCGAACTGAACAGCTGGATATTCTGCGCCGCCGCCAGTGCCGCGCGATGGCGTTGCGCATTGGCGGGCAGCTGGGCGTGCACGCCGTCGCGCCAGATCTGCCCGCCGGGGAGTGGGTTGTCGTCGATGACGCCAATGCGCAGGCCACTGGGGGCTGCGGCCAGGGCGGCGGCCATGCCGGCGGGCCCGGCGCCGATGATCAGCAGGTCGAAATCTTCGTTCATGCGTGGGTCTCCACGCACATGCCGGGTTGGCACAGGGTCTGGCAGGCCAGGCGGCGCTGGCCGTCGATGCTGACCCGGCACTCCTGGCATATGCCCATGCCGCATACAGGGGCGCGGCGCTGACCGCCGACCGAGGTGCGGCTGCTGCCGTCGCCGCCCAGATAGAGGGCGGCGGCTACCGTGCTGCCCGCTGCGACGCGCAGCGCAAGGCCATCGAGGCTGAGTTCGATCATGTACTGTGCTCCTGGGGCCGCGGCTCCGGCAGAAAGCGTCCCGGAAGATAAGGGCTAGGGTCGATGGCCGCGGGTTCCCTGAACAGGTGCGCGGCGAGCAATTGGGCACTGCCTGGCGCGGTGGTGACGCCGAGCCCTTCGTGGCCGACCGCCAGCCACAGACCGGGTTGCTGTGGATGCTCGCCGAGCAGTGGCAGGCCGTCCGGGGTGGCGGCGCGAAAACCGGTCCAGCTGCGGATGGCGTTGAGTTTGCCCAGCTCCGGCAGGTAATCCAGGGCGCGACGCAGCATGCGCGCCAGCACCGGGCCTTCGACCTGCGGGTCGAGGCTGTCGAACTGGCGTGACGAACCGAGCAGGATCTGCCCGGTTGGCCGTGGCTGCGCATTGAAGGCCACCGAGGTGCCTGTGATGGTGTGGGCGCTGGCGGCGTAGCCGAGTTCGACCAGCTGGTGCTGGATGCGTCCCGGGTAGCGGTCGGTGATCAGCAGATGGCCCTTCTTCGGCCGGATCGGCAACTCGGGGCACAACTCGCTGGCGTGGATGCCGTTGGCCAGCACCACGGCCTCGGCCGTGAGCCAGCGGCCATCGGCCAGGCGCACGCGGTTGCCGTCGACCTCGCTGACCTGATCCTGGCGCCGGGTGATGCGCTCGCCGCCCTGTTGCAGCAGCCAGTGCGCGGCATTCGGCGCGTAGAGGATGCTGTCACCGCCGACTTTCAGCGCGCCCAGCAGCCCCTTGCGTAGCATCGGCTCGGCCTGGCGCAGGGTGTCTGCGTCGAGCATCTGGCAGGCGATGCCCTGGGCACTGAGGGTTTCCCGCTTGTGTTCGGCGGCCTGCAGTTCCTCGGCGTTGGCGGCCAGCCACAGGGTGCCGCAGTTGTGGTAGGCGCAGCCCGCATCGAGTTGCGGCGCCCACTGCCGCCAGAGCTCGATGGAGTAGCGGCTCAGGGCCAGTTCCGCCGGGTTGTCATCCATCGCCACCAAGTGGCCCATGCCCACCGCCGTGGCGCCGCCGCGCTGGCTGTCCAGCACCAGCACGTCCAGGCCGCGGCGGGCGAACTCGTGGGCGCAGGCGCTGCCGACTATGCCGGCACCGACGACGATGATCTCGGCATTCATGGACGAATGCCCCAGGCGAAGGGATCGTCGTCCTCCAGCAACAGGGTGGCCTCGGCGCTGAGGTGGGCGCGACCGCGGATGGTCGGGACGATGCGCCCGTCGTCCTGCCACTCGTAGCTGGCCTCGAACTGGCTGCCGATCACGCTGGCCTGGCGCCACAGCGCACCGGGCGCCAGCTTGCCGTCGGCGGCCAGGCAAGCCAGCTTGGCGCTGGTGCCGGTGCCACAGGGCGAGCGGTCGTAGGCCTTGCCCGGACAGAGCACGAAATTCCTGCTATCGGCGGTGTCGTCGTCGGCAAACAGCTCGATATGGTCGATCTCGCCGCCGTCCTCGCCGCGGATGGCCTGTTGCTCCAGCGCCTGGCGCACCGCCCAGCAATAGGCGGTCAGCGCCTCGAGGTTGTCGCCGGCGATGCGCTGGCCGTGTTCGGCGATCAGGAAGAACCAGTTGCCGCCCCAGGCGATGTCGCCGCTGACCGTGCCCAGGCCCGGCACCTTCAGGCTGACCGCCTGACGGTAGCGGTAGGCGGGCACGTTGCGCACGCTCACCGAACGATCCTCATGCAGGGTGGCCAGGACAGTGCCGACCGGGGTTTCGATGCGGTGCAGGCCGGGCTGGATACGGCCGAGGTGAGCGAGGGAAATTATCAGGCCGATGGTGCCGTGGCCGCACATGCCCAGATACCCGCTGTTGTTGAAGAAGATCACCCCGGCACTGGCGCTGGGGTCGACTGGCGCGCAGAGCAGCGCGCCGACCAGCACGTCGCTGCCGCGCGGTTCGAGCATGCTGGCGGCGCGCCAATCGTCGAAGCGTTCGGCCAGCAGCTGGCGGCGCTCGCTCATGCTGCCCTGGCCCAGGTCGGGAAAACCGTCGAGCACCAGGCGGGTCGGTTCACCGCCGGTGTGTGAGTCGATGACGCGGATGCGTTTCATGGCTGTCACCTGCACTGAAAAGGTCGGTACAAGGGTGGCCGCTCGTGGGCTTGGCGGCTTGAGGGTTTTATCGGAGGGGGATGACGATATCGGCACAGCGTCAGGCGAGAAGGCCGAGCGATTGTAAGAGCCTGCAAGCGATCCTCCACTGCCGAGATTCCAGCATCGCGGCTAAGTGGGGTAAGGTCGTTGCGACGGCTCCTTTCAGCGCAGGAGAGCGGCGATGCAGAAGTCGAGGTGGGTCGAACAACGAATTAACGTTGCAGTCCGGCCGGTGCCAACCGGTACGCGGGTTGCACGCGACTGCCCGAGCCGGCTCCGCGTGGCTGCCCAGGTGGCCTTATGACAAGCCCCGACGAGCCGCCGCTCGCGCCGCCCATCCGTGCTCCAGAGCCTGGCGCCAGCAGCGCGGCGGAAGACACTGTCAGCGGCGCCGCGGCGGTCGAACGCGCGGCCAGTGCCCGTGGCGACCTCGGGGTGATCGCCGAACTGCTGCCCTACCTGCGGCCTTACGTCGGGCGCATCGCCCTGGCGCTGCTGCTGATCGTCGCCGCCAAGCTGGTCAACCTGTATGTGCCGGTCGCCCTCAAGCAGATAGTCGATGGCTTGAATGTCGAACCCAGCCTGTTGCTGCTGCCGGTCGGCCTGCTGCTGGCCTACGGCGCGGCGCGCATCGGCGTCACCCTGTTCAACGAGCTGCGCCAGGTGGTGTTCGCCCGGGTGATGGCGCGGACCTCGCGCCAGGTCACCCTGAAAGTCTTCGGCCACTTGCTCGGCCTCAGCCTGAAATTCCACCTGGACCGCCGCACCGGCGGCGTGGCCCGTGATGTGGAGCGCGGCGGCAGCGCGATCGCCGAGCTGCTCGACTGGACGCTCTACAGCATAGTGCCGACCCTGCTCGAGGTGCTGCTGGTGACGGCCGTGCTGGTCTGGGCCTATGACTGGGGCTTCGCCTTCATCACCCTGGGCACGCTGTTGGCCTACAGCCTGTGGACCCTGGCGGTGACCGAGTGGCGCACGCGTTTCTACCGCGCCGCGGTGGAGGCCGATACCCGCGCCAACGAGTGTGCGGTGGACTCGCTGCTCAACTACGAGACGGTCAAGTACTTCAACAACGAGGCCCATGAGGTCGGGCGCTACGACCAGAATCTGCGCCACCTGGAAAACGCCAAGGTCAAGTCAACCCAGTCGCTGGCGCTGCTCAACCTCGGCCAGTCCGCGGTGATCGCCTGCGGCGTCAGCGCCATGATGTGGCGGGCCGCCGCGGGGGTGGTGGCCGGCGAGCTGAGCATCGGCGATCTGGTGCTGGTCAACGCCTACCTGCTGCAGCTGTCGGCCCCGCTGTTCGTGCTGGGCATGATGTACCGCCAGGTCAAACAGGCGCTGACCAATATGGAGCGCCTGTTCGGTCTGCTCGACCGGCGCCAGGACGTGCAGGACGCCCCCAGTGCCAAGCCGCTGGTGGTCAGCCGTCCACGGCTGCGTTTCGAGCAGGTGCACTTCGGCTATGACCCGCGCCGGGAGATCCTGCATGGCGTGAGTTTCGAGGTGCCGCCCGGCGGTACGGTGGCGGTGGTCGGCCATTCGGGCTCGGGCAAGTCGACCCTGGCGCGCCTGCTGTACCGCTTCTACGACGTCGATGGCGGGCATATCCGCATCGACGGCCTGGATCTGCGCGAGCTGACCCAGGCCTCGCTGCGCGCCGCCATCGCCATAGTTCCGCAGGACACGGTGCTGTTCAACGACAGCATCTATTACAACATCGGCTACGGCCGTCCCGAGGCCAGCCGCGCGGAGGTCGAGGCGGCTGCCCGCGCCGCGCAACTCCACGCGTTCATCGAGCGCCTGCCGGACGGTTACCAGACCCAAGTCGGCGAACGCGGCCTCAAGCTGTCCGGCGGCGAGAAACAGCGGGTGGCGATCGCCCGCGCCTTGCTGAAGAACCCGGCCATCCTGATTTTCGACGAAGCCACCTCGGCGCTGGACTCCAAGTCGGAGAAGGCCATCCAGGCCGCGCTCGAGCGCATCCAGATCGGCCGCACTACTCTGGTGATCGCCCATCGCCTGTCCACGGTGATGGAGGCCGACCGGATCCTGGTGCTGGACGCCGGGCGCATCATCGAAAGCGGCAGCCACCGCGAGTTGCTGGCTGCCGGCGGCAGCTACGCACAGATGTGGCGGCTGCAGCAGCAGGAGCCGGCCGCCGGGCCATCGCCGCGGCCCGAGCTTCCCCGCTAGCTCAACAGCCCGCGGCGAACTCCGTGGCGGGACGCGGCGCAGCTGATTGCTGCCTAAGGCGTGCAGAAGTTGTTTGTGCGGGCTTGTCTAATCGGCTCAAGTGCATAGGCTTGCCGCTTCTGCATACGTCGATGGCCGCCACGGTAACGAGGTAAATGGATGAACCCAGAACAAAGCAGCCGCTGCCTGCAGGCGTCGAGGCGATTTACTGTGCGCAGTCGCAGCCAGGCGCGTCGGTGGGGCTGCATCGTAAGCGAGCGATGTCGATGGGCAATTTGCCCAGGCGGTCGAGGCCGGCGCCAAGGTCATCGGCCCGGTGCAGGATCAATTCTATGGTGATCGCACGGGCACGCTGGAAGACCTCTTCGGACATATCTGGTTTATCGCCACCCACAAGGAAGAGCGGTAAGTGGAGGAGATCGGCAGACGCGCCGAGGTGCTGTTCAAACAGGGTGATGCCTGACAGCGTGCTCGCCGTGGGGGAAAACTCTCGATCACAGGCAGAGTCAGGTCAGGGCGATTGCCAGCGCATGTTGCGCCGAACTATCAGTTCGGCGTCAGGCGATTGGGCAGGTGCTCATAGAGGGTGCGGCAGACGCCGATGATGTGTTGTTCGATCAGCTCGGCGGCCTTGTCGGCATCGCCTGCACGGCAGGCCGCGAGGATCTCGCGGTGCTCGTGGTCGGCGCGGTCCTTGCCCGCGGAAAGGCTCATCTGCATGCGCAGGTAGCGTTCCACCTTGTCGTGGATGGAGCGAATCAGGTTGAGCAGGAAGGGGCGCTGCGCCGGTTCGTAGAGGCAGGCGTGCAGTGCCCAGTTCAGCTCGGCCCAACGGCCGATGTCGGTCTCGCCGATGAACTCCTCGCAGATGCGTTCGGCGCGGGCGAAGGTCGCTGCGGTCATGTTCGGCACGGCCAGGCGAATCGCCTGGACCTCCAGCAGCACCCGCACTTCGAAGATCTGCGCCAGCTCCGGCTCGGAGATCTTGGTCACCACCGCACCCTTGTTGCGCTGGAATTGCACCAGCCCTTCGGCCTCCAGACGCTTGAGTGCTTCGCGCACAGGAATCTTGCTGACATTGAAGATGCGCGCGATGTCGTCTTGGCGGACCGGCTCATTCTCGGCGAAATGGCCGCCGATGATTGCGTCGCGTAGGTGCTTGGTGATGACTTCCGAGGCGGTCGGGGTGACGCCGAGGTTAGGGGCGGTGAATGTTGGCAATGGCAAGGGAGTGGCCCCGGTTAGTCAGTGATGGCGGATATTGTATACGAGGAGTCGGGCGAACCGCGCCTGCTTACGCTTAGCCCGTTCGCCGCGGCATGACCCAGTGAGTCTGCCTATTGCTCCTCTGCTTAAATCGGCTGATGCGTTGAGCCGCTAGGTTCGCCAGAGGTACACTGCCGGCCCCGTGTGGCCAGCCGAGTTGGAGTGAACGATGCGTAAAGACAAGAAACAGGTGATTGGCGAAGAGATCGGTGACGAGCCGATCAAGTTGTTCCTCGCCGTGGAGCCGGCTGACGCCACGCCGCCGTCGCTGCACAAGCTGGTCAAGGCCTACCGCGGCCTGCGCGTCGACGATTTCGCGCGTTTCGTCGGCTTCTTCGTCGAGGCCGGTTACGACCTCGAAGCCAAGGATGCCCAGGGCCGCGACTTCATCGCCCTGATCCAGGA
>NZ_JBFIIG010000019.1:0-40257 GCF_041601375.1 Pseudomonas sp.
CACGAAGATCGCGGCCATAAGCATGTAGGCATACATAGGCGAGGTTTCCAGTCAGAGGTTTAAGGTTTGAAATGATTAGAAAAATATTGGGCGGCAGAATGCACCAATAGGCAGGCGACTGGAAGGCGTTGGGTGCCTTGGCGGCGTAAAACGGGACTAAATGCCGCAGTGCCTTGACGAACGACAAGAAAGGACTGTCGGCTGCCGCGAGCTTCGTCGCAGGCCGCGCATCCTGGCGCAGGGGCGCGGTACGAATCCGGCGGGCTGGCGCAAGGGGAAAGCCCGCGGTCTGGCGACGGCGGGCTGGGGATTTGCAGCCGGGTTATGGCTTACAGGCTGGCGATCCGCTCGCGCTGTTCGCCCAGCTTGCTCAGGGCCTGTTCGGCCTCCGCCAGCTTGGCGCGCTCCTTGTCGAGCACCTCGGCTGGGGCCTTGGCGACGAAGCCTTGATTGCTCAGCTTGCCGCCGACCCGCTTGACCTCACCCTCCAGGCGCTGGATTTCCTTGTCCAGGCGCGCCAGTTCGGCGTCCTTGTCGATCAAACCGGCCATCGGCACCAGCACTTGCATGTCGCCAACCAGGGCGGTGGCGGACATCGGCGCCTCTTCCCCGGCTTGCAGCACGCGCACCGACTCCAGCTTGGCCAGCTTGTTCAGCAGCGGCGCGTTGTCGGCCAGGCGGCGCAGATCTTCCGCGCTGGCGTTCTGCAGGATGATGTCGATGCGCTTGGCCATGGAGATCTTCATCTCGCCGCGGATCTGCCGCAGGCCAAGCATCAGCTGCTTGACCCACTCGATATCGCCTTCGGCGGCGGCATCAATGCGCGCCTCGTTGGCCACCGGCCAGGCCTGCAGCATGATGGTGTCGCCGCGCTCTCCACCTTGAGGGCAGCCTGCCTGGACCTTGATCCGCTGCCAGATTTCTTCGGTGATGAAGGGCATGAACGGGTGGGCCAGGCGCAGGGCCACTTCCAGCACGCGCACCAGGGTACGGCGGGTGCCGCGCTGGCGTTCGATCGGCGCCTGCTCGTCCCACAGCACCGGCTTGACCAGCTCCAGGTACCAGGCGCAGTACTCGTCCCAGATGAATTCGTAGAGCGCTTGCGCGGCCAGATCGAAGCGGAAGGCGTCGAGTTGACGGGTCACCTCGGCCTCGGTGCGTTGCAGGGAGGAGATGATCCAGCGGTCCACCGAAGACAGTTCCACCGGCTCGCCATTCACACCGGTGTCCTGGCCATCGGTGTTCTCGATAACGAAGTTGGCGGCGTTCCAGATCTTGTTGCAGAAGTTGCGGTAGCCCTCGACCCGGCCCATGTCGAACTTGATGTCGCGGCCGGTGGAGGCCAGCGCCAGGTTGGTGAAGCGCAGGGCGTCGGTGCCGTAGGCGGCGATGCCTTCGGGGAACTCGGCGCGGGTCTGCTTGGCGATCTTCTCGGCGAGCTTGGGTTGCATCAAGCCGCTGGTGCGTTTGGCCACCAGGGCTTCCAGGTCGATGCCGTCGACGATATCCAGCGGATCGAGCACGTTGCCCTTGGACTTGGACATCTTCTGGCCCTGGCCGTCGCGCACCAGGCCGTGGACGTAGACGGTCTTGAACGGCACTTGCGGCGTGCCGTCGTCGTTCTTCACCAGGTGCAGGGTCAGCATGATCATCCGCGCGACCCAGAAGAAGATGATGTCGAAACCGGTGACCAGCACATCGGTGGGGTGGAAGGTCTTGAGGAATTCGGTCTGCTGCGGCCAGCCGAGGGTGGAGAAGGTCCACAGGCCGGAGCTGAACCAGGTGTCGAGCACGTCTTCGTCCTGGCGCAACTTGATCTCGCCGAGGTTGTGCTTGGCGCGTACTTCGGCTTCGTCGCGGCCGACGTAGACGTTGCCGGCTTCGTCGTACCAGGCCGGGATGCGGTGGCCCCACCACAGCTGGCGGCTGATGCACCAGTCCTGGATATCGCGCATCCAGCTGAAGTACATGTTCTCGTACTGCTTGGGCACGAACTGGATCGCGCCGTCTTCCACCGCCTTGATCGCAGGCTCCGCCAGCGGCTTGGTGGAAACGTACCACTGGTCGGTCAGCCAGGGCTCGATGATGGTGCCGGAACGGTCGCCCTTCGGCACTTTCAGCGCGTGGGCATCGATGCCTTCCAGCAGGCCGGCGGCCTCGAAGGCGGCGACTATCTGCTTGCGCGCGACGAAGCGATCCAGGCCGGCGTATTCGTCCGGCAGGCTGCCATCGACTTGGCTGTTGACGCTGCCGTCGACGTTGAACACCTGGGCAGTGGCCAGCACCGCGGCGTCCTGGTCGAAGATGTTGATCAGCGGCAGGTTGTGGCGCTTGCCGACTTCGTAGTCGTTGAAGTCGTGGGCCGGGGTGATCTTCACGCAGCCGGTGCCGAACTCGGGGTCGCAATAGTCGTCGGCGATGATCGGGATGCGCCGGCCAACCAGCGGCAGCTCGACGAAGGTGCCGATCAGCGCCTGGTAGCGCTCGTCGTGCGGGTTAACCGCCACCGCGCTGTCGCCGAGCATGGTTTCCGGGCGGGTGGTGGCGACGATCAGGTAGTCCTTGCCGTCGACGGTCTGGTGGCCGTCGGCCAGCGGGTAGCGCAGGTTCCACAGGCTGCCTTTCTCGTCGTGGTTTTCCACTTCCAGATCGGAGATCGCGGTGTGGAACTTGGTGTCCCAATTGACCAGGCGCTTGCCGCGGTAGATCAGGCCATCTTCGTGCAGGCGCACGAAGGCTTCTTTCACGGCCTCCGACAGGCCGTCGTCCATGGTGAAGCGTTCACGCGACCAGTCCACCGAGCTGCCCAGGCGGCGGATCTGCCGGGTGATGGTGCCGCCGGACTGCTCCTTCCACTCCCAGACCTTCTCGAGGAATTTCTCGCGGCCCAGGTCGTGACGACCAATGCCCTCGGCTGCCAGTTGGCGCTCGACCACCATCTGCGTGGCGATGCCCGCGTGGTCGGTGCCGGGTTGCCACAGGGTTTTGCGGCCCTGCATGCGGCGGAAACGGATCAGCGCATCCATGATCGAGTTATTGAAACCATGGCCCATGTGCAGGCTGCCGGTGACGTTCGGCGGCGGGATCATGATGGTGTAGGGCTGGCCCGAGCCCTGCGGGGCGAAATAGTTGTTCGCCTCCCAGTTCTGGTACAGGGCGGTTTCAATGGCATGCGGCTGGTAGGTCTTGTCCATGCGCGGCGGGACCCTTATGACGGCTGATCGGAAAAGCCGGCAAGTATAACGCCTATGAGCGCAAGCCATAAGCGTCAGACTGCCAACCCTCAGGATGCGGTTGAGCGCAGCGATACCCATCGCCGCGACCGGCAGGCAAGCCGGGAAATGCCTGCACCCGCCAAACCGTCCGCGGATTGCGCCAGTCACGTCGTGGAGTGGGGGTTGCTCCGTGTGGATGCCGATGGGTATCGCCATGCTCAAGCCTGCGCGACCCGCCACATCCTACAAAAACCCAGCCCGTAGCCCAGCTGCAATCCGGGCTACGGGAATTGCTATTTGCGCGGCGGCAGCAGGCGGCTCAGGCGGGCTTGCAGGCGGCGCTTGAGTTCGGCCTCGATCTGCGGCACGAAGTCGTCGATCACATCCTGCAGTATCAGCTCGGCGGCGGCGCGCAGTTCGTTGTCCAGGCGTTGCAGTTCGCCGTCGCGGCTGAAGGCTTGCCGGATGCTGTCTTGCAGAGTCTTGGCCTGGGGCGGCGGGACGGGCTCGGTGACTGGTGGGTGAGGCGGTGCCGGCGGCGGGGTGACGATGTCCGAGAGTAGGGGGATGGTGTCCGGGTCGATCGAATCGGACAGCAGTGGCGGATCGAGGTTTTCCTCGCCCAGCAGCTGGCGGATCGACTCGAGGTCGGCCAGCAGGTGGGTGGGCTTTTGCGGTGGTTTTGGCGTGTCCATGGTGCAGAACTTAAAGTTCGACTCGTTTCGGATCATAGCCGCGCTGGCGGTAACTGCGGAAATTCTCCCGGCAGGCGGTCAATAGATCGGGTTCTTGGTTGACGATCTCGATCACCCGGCTGAAGTGTTCGACACAGGGCGAAAGGCTCGGGTTCAGGTTGATCAGCACGCCTTGCCGGGTGTTCGGCTGCTCATTCAGGCCAATCACCACCGGTGCTTGCGGGTCGTCCTGGTGCAGGTTGTGCGGCACGAATGCTTCGGCCTTGAAATGCCAGAGAAGTTCGTCGAGCTCCGTGCATTGCGCGCTGTCGCACCCGCGCAGAAACACCGGCAAGCCATGGCGCCAGGCTTTCATCGCCAGTTGGCAGGCGGCCCGCAGGCGGTCTGCCGGGGCGGCGGAGGACAATACGTAGAATTCTATTCGGGGCATGGTGATTTCGACGATGGGCTTGAGGTGTAGGAGCGAATTCATTCGCGAATGAATCCGCTCCTACACGGGTTACGCCTGGCTGCGATCCAGCAGGTACTGGGTCAGCAGCGGCACTGGCCGGCCGGTGGCGCCTTTTTCCTTGCCGCCGCTGATCCAAGCGGTGCCGGCGATGTCCAGGTGCGCCCAGTGGTATTTCTTGGCGAAGCGCGAGAGGAAGCAACCGGCGGTGATGCTGCCGGCCTTCGGCCCGCCGATATTGGCGATGTCGGCGAAGGGGCTGTCGAGCTGTTCCTGGTATTCGTCGAACAGCGGCAACTGCCAGGCACGGTCGTCGGCGACCTGGCCGGCCTTGAGGAGTTGCTGCACCAGCTCGTCGTCGTTGCCCATCAGGCCCGAGACATTGCTGCCCAGGGCGACGATGCAGGCGCCGGTGAGGGTGGCGATATCGATCACCGCCTGCGGCTTAAAGCGTTCGGCGTAGGTCAGGGCGTCGCACAGCACCAAGCGGCCTTCGGCGTCGGTATTGAGTATTTCCACGGTCTGCCCGCTCATGCTGGTGACTATGTCGCCGGGACGGGTGGCGCCGCCGCTGGGCATGTTCTCGGCGCAGGCCAGCAGGCACACCAGGTTGATCGGCAGTTGCAGTTCGAGCACGGCCTTGAGGGTGCCGAAGACACTGGCGGCGCCGCACATGTCGTACTTCATCTCGTCCATGCCGGCAGCTGGCTTGATGCTGATGCCGCCGGTATCGAAGGTGATGCCCTTGCCGACCAGGACGAAGGGTTTGTCGGTTTTCTTGCTGCCCTGGTAGTTGAGCACGATCAGCCGCGGTGGCTGGTCGCTGCCCTGGGCCACGGCGAGGAAGGCGCCGGCACCGAGTTCCTTGAGCTTTTTCTCGTCGAGAATCTCGACCTTGAGGTTCTTGTAGGTCTTGCCCAGGGTCTTGGCCTCTTCGGCCAGGTAGCTGGGGTGGCACAGGTTCGGCGGCAGGTTGCCGAGATCACGGGTGAATGCCATGCCGCCGGCAATCGCCTGGGCATGCTTGGCCGCGCGCTCGGCCTCGGCCAGGTCGGGCTTGTCGCTGAGTAGGGTCAGCTTCTTCAAGGCCTTGGCGTCGGCCTTCTCGCTCTTGAAACGATCGAACTGATAGCCGCCGTCGGCCAGGCTCTCGACGATCAGGCGGGCTTTGCCGTAGGCGTCGCGGCCCTTGACCTGGACGTCGCCCAGGGCCAGCACGGCATCGCTGCCGCCCAGGGTCTTCAATACGCCATACACGGCAGTGAGCATTTTGCGCAGCTGGCGGTCTGACAGTTCAGCTTCCTTGCCGCTGCCGACCAGCAGTACACGCTCGGCCTTGAGATTGGGCAGGTTGTGCGCGAGCAAGGTCTGGCCAAGTTTGCCGGCGAGGTCGCCGCGCTTGAGCAGGGCGCTGATCGCGCCGGCGCTGGCGTTATCAATCGCTTTCGCCGTTTCACCGAGCTTGTGGCCTTCGCCGACGGCAATGACCAGGGTGGCGGTTTTCAAGGTTTCCGGACGAGCGCTTTTGACAATAAATTCCATGGCGTGGTGTTCCCAAGACAATGAGGCGTTATTGCAGGATAATGCCGGTTATTTTTTCGATGGTTCGTCTGTGTGCGAACCGGCAAACAGTGCGGCTAGTGTGATCGTAGCCGCCTGAGCCTGACAACCCTGGAGTGTCTGGTTTGATCGTGTTCCGTTATTTGTCCCGTGAAGTGCTGGTTACCCTGAGTGCGATGAGTGCCGTGCTGCTGGTGATCATAATGAGTGGCCGTTTTATCAAGTACCTGGCGCAGGCGGCCCAGGGATTGCTGGACCCGGGCGTGCTGTTCCTGATCATGGCCTTTCGCCTGCCGGGGTTCCTGCAGCTGATTCTGCCGCTGGGGCTGTTCCTCGGCATCCTCATGGCCTACGGCCGGCTCTACCTGGACAGCGAGATGACGGTGCTCTCGGCCACGGGCATGAGTCAGCAGCGCTTGATGGTCTACAGCCTGGCGCCGGCCTTGCTGGTCGCCCTGTTGGTGGCCTGGTTGAGCATGGGCCTGGCGCCGCAGGGTGTGGCGCAGGTGGCGAAGATCTTCAACGAGCAGGACGCCCTGACCGAGTTCGATACCCTGGTGCCGGGGCGTTTCCAGGCCATGCGGGATGGTTCGCGGGTGACCTATACCAAGGAGCTGTCGGCGGACCGCGGTGAGTTGGCCGGTATCTTCATCTCCGAGAAGCGTTTATCCCGTACGGGCGACAAGGAGCGCGGGATCACCGTACTGGTGGCGCAAAGCGGGCGCCAGGAAATCCAGGCCGATGGCAGTCGCTATCTGATTTTGCAGAACGGTTACCGTTACGACGGCAACCCAGGCCAGGCCGATTACCGGGCGATTCAGTACGACACCTATGGCGTGCTGCTGCCCAAACCCTCGGTCAGTGGCGAGGTCAGTGAGCGTGAGGCCGTGCCGACCCGTGACTTGATCGGCAGTGACAATCCGCGTTTGCAGTCCGAACTGCAATGGCGCCTGTCGCTGCCGCTGCTGGTGTTCATCGTGACCCTGCTGGCAGTGCCGCTGTCGCGGGTCAATCCACGGCAAGGCCGCTTTCTCAAGCTGCTGCCGGCAATTCTCTTGTATATGACGTACCTGGCGCTGCTGATCGCGGCGCGTAGCGCCCTGGATAAAGGGCGAATCCCCCAGGCATTGGGGTTGTGGTGGGTACATGGAGTATTTCTGTTGATTGGTCTTGTGTTGCTCTATTGGGAGCCGTTACGCCTGAAGTGGGCGAGTCGCCGTGCCGGGGCGGAGGTGGCTCATGCTTAGACTGGATCGCTACATCGGCACCCAGGTGTTTTTCGCGATTCTCACCGTGCTGGGGGTCATCGTCGGCCTGGCACTGCTGTTCGCCTTTATCGACGAGATGGGCGATGTCGAGGGTAATTACGGTTTGCGGGAGGCGGCCTGGTACGTCTTGCTGACCCTGCCGCGGCGCGCCTACGAGATGCTGCCGATGGCGGCCTTGATCGGCTGCCTGATCGGCCTGGGCAGTCTGGCCAGCAGCAGCGAGCTGACCATCATGCGCGCCGCCGGGGTTTCGATCGGGCGCATCGTCTGGGCGGTGATGAAGCCGATGCTGGTATTGATGCTGGCCGGGATTCTGGTCGGCGAGTACCTGGCGCCCTGGAGCGAAAACCGGGCTCAGGCCGATCGTGCCATGGCGCAGGGCGGTGGCGAGGCGCAGAGCTCCAAGCGCGGCTTGTGGCATCGCCAGGGCGAAGAGTTCGTGCACATCAATGCGGTGCAACCCAATGGCGTCTTGTTTGGGGTAACCCGCTACCGCTTCGACGATCAGCGTCACATGCTGTCTTCCAGCTTTGCCCGGCGCGCGCAGTATCAGGGCGATCACTGGCAGCTGGAGAATGTGGCGACCACGCATTTTCGTGAGCGCAGTACCGAAGTGGTAAAGACACCGAATGAACGCTGGGATGTCGAGTTGACCCCGCAGTTGCTCGGCACCGTGGTGCTCGCGCCTGACGCGTTGTCGATTACCGGGTTATGGCGCTATATCCATTACCTGGCCGAGCAGGGGTTGAACAATGGTCAGTATTGGCTGGCGTTCTGGAACAAGGTATTGCAGCCGGCGGTGACTGCCGCGCTGGTGTTGCTGGCCATTTCCTTCATCTTCGGTCCCTTGCGCTCGGTGACCCTGGGGCAGCGCGTCTTCACCGGCGTGGTGGTGGGCTTCGTGTTTCGCATCGCCCAGGACCTGCTCGGGCCTTCCAGCCTGGTGTTCGGTTTCTCGCCGCTGTTCGCCGTGCTGATACCCGCGGCGGTTTGCGCCTTGGCCGGTGTCTGGCTGTTGCGCCGCGCGGGCTAGCAGGCCGTTGAATAACTACCTGCGTTGGCAATACTGCGTTAAAAACAGGCTCGGCAAGCCGCTTGCGGCTAACGCGCTTTAGCGCGGCCCGTAGGGCGAGCGAAGCGAGTAATGCTCATTTACAGCTCGTAAACTCCGCTTCCTCGCCTGTTTGCGGGGACGCCTAGTTCTTGTCTTGCCTGCCTCGCCTACGTTTTTCAGCGGCCTGCTAGTTGCTGCAGTCGATAACAAGCCGGTGCTGAGCCGGCTTTTTCGTTTCTACTGCTTGCCCTTGTGGATATTCTTCGGCAGTTGCACGGTGCGGCTGGCGGAGTAGATGTCGTGCCAGCTGCGCTTGTCCTTGTCCCAGAGTACCCACAGGAACCCCAGGCCCAGGCACAGCCAGGAGGCGATGGCGACCAGAAAGCGCAGCAATGCCTGCCATAGGCCGATGGCCGTGCCGTCGGCATTCTGGATGCGAATGCCCCAGACCTGCATGCCCAGGGTCTGGCCGCCGTGCGTCCAGAACTTGGCGAAGAAACCGAACAGGCTGAGTACCAGCAGGGTGGACAGTAGCGGGTCGCCATCCAGTGCGCCGGCATCGGAGAGCTGTTTGAGCTGCGCTTCGCCGTAAAAACCCATCAGGATCAGCTTGTAGGCAAAGGTCACGACGATCAACAGGGCCAGACACAGCAGAAAGTCATAGAAGATGGCGGCCAGGCGACGGGGCAGACCGGCGGCAGGGAAGTCACCTTGCGGGCGCAGCAGGTGTTTGGTCATGGTGGGCTCGATGATATGCAATAAGGCGCTAAGCCTTGAGGGTTCGATTCGCGGTATTGGCAAGCATAAAAAAACCCCCGACGTTGCCATCAGGGGTTCTTCAGAGCGGCAGAATTACTCCTGGACTTGAACCTGGTCGGCCTGCATGCCTTTTTGACCTTGTACGGCAACGAAGCTGACTTTCTGGCCTTCCTTCAGGCTCTTGAAGCCGTTGCCCTCGATCGCGCGAAAATGCACGAAAAGATCCGGGCCGCTCTCTGGCGTGATGAAACCAAAACCTTTCTCGTCGTTAAACCACTTGACGGTACCGTGCTGACGATTCGACATGTCTTATTTCCTTGAAACTTTAGTTAATGACAGCCTCCAGCAATGGAGGACTGAGACTGGTTGCAAGGAGTAATGCGACGTCGAACGGGATGTAGCGGATCGGGACGATCTACTGCACCAGGCCACGATTTACGGCGACCCATGCAAACACAGTTGTCAAAACTCTACGCTAACTCAAAGGCAAATGCCAACCCCCGCCGGGCCTGTGTTTCAGGCGTAATGCAGTCGGTTTTCGTGTGGCTGGAATAAGCGTTCGAGCTGTGCTTGCCGGTGCGCGAGTGCGTACTGCAGGCCGTTGTTGTCTGTTGCTTGAGGCGCCGAAGCAACGAGCGAGATTATGGTGCCCCGGGGGAGACTCGAACTCCCACTTCTTTCGAAAACGGATTTTGAATCCGCCGCGTCTACCGGTTCCGCCACCGGGGCACAATGGCGGCGAAGTATAGGGATGCCTTGGGGTTCGGTCAATCCACTTGCGTGGCCAGAGTGCACTATTTCCGGTAAGCTTTGCCGCCCTGTTAGACGACCCCTGCCGAACATGCGCGTTGCCGACTTTGATTTCGAGCTGCCTGACGCTCTTATTGCCCGCCATCCGCTCGCCGAGCGCCGCGCCAGCCGCTTGCTGGTGCTGGACGGGCCCAGTGGTGCGCTGGCGCACCGTCAGTTCAGTGATTTGCTGGAGTATGTGCGCCCCGGCGACTTGATGGTGTTCAACAACACCCGGGTGATCCCTGCGCGGCTATTTGGTCAGAAAGCGTCCGGCGGCAAGCTCGAGGTGTTGGTCGAGCGGGTGCTGGACAGTCATCGGGTCCTGGCCCATGTGCGCTCGAGCAAGTCGCCCAAGCCGGGTTCGACGATTCTGATTGATGGCGGTGGCGAGGCGCAGATGCTGGTGCGGCATGACGCGCTGTTCGAGTTGCGCTTTGCCGAAGAGGTGTTGCCGCTGCTCGAGCGGGTCGGGCATATGCCGCTGCCTCCTTATATAGACCGCCCGGACGATGCCGCCGATCGCGAGCGTTATCAGACCGTGTATGCCGCGCGCGCCGGTGCGGTGGCGGCGCCGACCGCAGGCTTGCATTTCGATCAGGCGATGCTGGCGAGCCTTGCCGAGCTGGGGGTCGAGAGCGCCTTCGTGACCCTGCATGTCGGGGCCGGGACTTTTCAGCCGGTGCGGGTCGAGCGCATCGAGGATCACCACATGCACAGCGAGTGGCTGGAGGTCGGTCAGGAAGTGGTCGAAGCCGTGGCGGCCTGCCGTACCCGTGGCGGAAGGGTGATCGCGGTGGGCACCACCAGCGTGCGCTCGCTGGAAAGCGCGGCGCGCGATGGCGTGCTCAAGCCCTTCAGCGGCGACACCGACATTTTTATCTACCCGGGGCGGCCGCTGCATGTGGTCGATGCCCTGGTGACCAATTTCCATTTGCCGGAATCGACCTTGTTGATGCTGGTCTCGGCGTTCGCCGGCTACCCGGAAACCATGGCGGCCTATAAGAGTGCGGTCGCCGAGGGGTATCGCTTCTTCAGTTATGGCGACGCCATGTTCATCACCCGCAACCCCGCGCCACGCGGGCCAGAGGATCACCTATGACGCGCACCTGCCGGATGTCTTTCGAATTGCTGGCGACCGATGGCAAGGCGCGACGCGGGCGTATGACCTTCCCCCGTGGTGTGGTCGAGACTCCGGCCTTCATGCCGGTGGGCACCTATGGCACGGTCAAGGGCATGTTGCCGCGCGACATCGAGGCGACCGGCGCGCAGATGATCCTCGGCAATACCTTTCACCTGTGGCTACGGCCCGGCACCGAGGTGATCAAGGGTCACGGCGACCTGCACGACTTCATGCAGTGGCAGGGGCCGATCCTCACCGACTCCGGCGGCTTTCAGGTGTTCAGTCTGGGGGCGATGCGCAAGATCAAGGAGGAGGGGGTGTATTTCGCTTCGCCGGTCGATGGCGCCAAGGTGTTCATGGGGCCGGAGGAGTCGATGCAGGTGCAGCGCGACCTGGGCTCGGACATCGTGATGATCTTCGACGAATGCACGCCTTATCCGGCCGAATTCGATGTGGCCAAGCGCTCCATGGAGCTGTCGCTGCGTTGGGCCGGGCGCTCGAAGGAGGCGCATGGCGACAATGCCGCGGCGCTGTTCGGCATCGTTCAGGGGGGCATGCATGAAGAGTTGCGCATGCGTTCGCTGGAGGGCTTGAGCGCGCTGGATTTCGACGGCCTGGCGATTGGCGGGCTGTCGGTCGGCGAGCCGAAAGAAGAAATGATCCGGGTGCTGAATTACCTGCCTGCCCAGCTGCCGGCGGACAAGCCGCGCTATCTGATGGGGGTGGGCAAGCCTGAGGATCTGGTCGAGGGCGTGCGTCGCGGGGTGGACATGTTCGATTGCGTGATGCCGACGCGTAACGCGCGCAATGGTCATCTGTTCGTCGAGACCGGGGTGTTGAAGATTCGCAATGCGGTGCACCGGCATGACGATTCGCCGCTCGATGCAACCTGTGACTGCTACACCTGCCAGCATTTCTCCCGCGCCTACCTGCACCATTTGGATAAATGTGGCGAAATGTTGGGCAGCATGCTGAATACAATCCACAACTTACGGCATTATCAGCGGCTGATGGCTGGTTTGCGCGAGGCTATCCAACAGGGTACATTGGCGGCCTTTGTCGATGCCTTCTATACCCGTCGTGGCCTGCCGGTCCCGCCGCTGGACTGATAATCAACGTTATTAAATGGTTTCCAACAGGAGTGTTACATGAGCTTTTTGATCCCTGCGGCTTTTGCCGATGCCGCCGCCCCGGCTGGTCCGGCTGGTTCTGGTTTTGAGTGGGTGTTTCTGGTCGGCTTTCTGGTCATCTTCTACCTGATGATCTGGCGCCCCCAGGCCAAGCGTGCCAAAGAGCACAAGAACCTGCTCGGGACCTTGCAGAAGGGTGACGAAGTCGTGACCAGCGGCGGTATCGCCGGCAAAGTGGCCAAGGTCAGCGATGACTTCGTGGTACTGGAAGTGTCCGACACCGTCGAACTGAAGATTCAGAAAGTGGCCATCGCCGCGACCCTGCCCAAGGGCACGCTGAAAGCGATCTAAGTAGCAGACTTTTTACCATTCGACGGGGCGCTTAATGCGCCCCGCTTCATAACGGGCGGCGTCATGCTCAACAAATTTCCCCTCTGGAAGTACCTGCTGATCCTGGCTGTGCTGGCGATCGGCTTTCTTTATTCCGCGCCCAACCTGTATCCAGATGATCCGGCAATCCAGATCAGTGGCAGCAATATTGCCATGCAGGTCGAGCAGGCCGATCTCGAGCGTGCCGGTCGCGCGCTGAGCGAAGCCGGTATCGAGGTCAAGGCGCTGGAGCTTGCCGCGCAGGGCCGGGCCGGGCTGATCCGTTTGACTGCTCAGGCCGATCAGCTGCCAGCCAAGGATGTCGTGCGTAGGGCGCTGAGCGAAGACTTCGTGGTGGCCTTGAACCTTGCGCAGACTACCCCCGATTGGTTGCGCAACCTGGGTGCGGGGCCGATGAAGCTGGGTCTGGACTTGTCCGGTGGGGTGCACTTCCTGCTGGAAGTGGATATGGACAAGGCGCTGGATGCGCGGCGCAAGGTCTACGAGGGCGAAGTCAAGAGCGTGCTGCGCAAGGAGCGCATACGCTACCGCAGCCTGCCGGAGCTCAACGGCGCGATTCAGCTGGGTTTTGTCGACGAGGCGACCCTGGAGAAGGCCGAGAGCCTGATTCGCAAGGAGTTCTCCGACTTCGAGCTGAATGCGGTCGAGCGTAACGATTTGCAGGTGCTGCGCTTGACCCTGACCCAGGCCAAGCTCGCGGAAATCCGCGAATACTCGCTCAAGCAGAACCTGACCACGGTGCGTAACCGGGTCAACGAGTTGGGCGTGGCCGAGCCGCTGGTTCAGCGTCAGGGCGCCAACCGTATCGTGGTCGAGCTGCCGGGCGTGCAGGACACCGCCGAGGCCAAGCGTATTCTGGGCAAGACGGCCAACCTCGAGTTTCGTCTGGCTGCTGCTCCCGATGCCTCGCGGGCCTCGACCGAGGCCTTCGAGTTCCGCGAAGAGGGGCGTCCGCCCGCGCAGCTGGAGCGTGAGCTGATCATCACCGGCGATCAGGTGACCGATGCGCAGGCCAGCTTCGACGAAAATGGCCGTCCGCAGGTCAATATCCGTCTGGATGGCCACGGCGGCGAGCTGATGAACCGGGCGACGCGCAGCAACGTCGGGCGCAGCATGGCGGTGATCTTCATCGAGCAGAAGCCGACCGTGCGTTACCTGCGCCAGGTTGTCGATGGCGTCGAGCAGGAAGTCGCCGTCCAGAGCTTCGTCGAAGAGAAGAAGATCATCAGTCTGGCGACCATTCAGTCGCCGCTGGGCAGCCAGTTCCGTATTACCGGTCTCGATGGTCCGGGCGAGTCGACCGAGCTGGCATTGTTGCTGCGTGCCGGCGGCCTGGCGGCGCCCATGTACTTCGCCGAAGAGCGCACTATCGGCCCGAGTCTGGGGGCCGACAACATCGCCAAGGGTGTCGATGCGTCGCTCTGGGGCATGCTGTTCGTGTCGTTGTTCATTATTGTGATCTACCGCTTCTTTGGGGTGCTGGCGACCATTGCCCTGGCCTTAAACATGGTGCTGCTGTTGGCGCTGATGTCGCTGCTCAGCGCCACCCTGACGTTGCCGGGTATCGCCGGTATCGTGCTGACCATGGGTATGGCGGTGGATGCCAACGTGCTGATCTTCTCGCGGATTCGCGAGGAAATCGCCAATGGCATGTCGGTGCAGCGGGCCATTCATGAGGGCTTCGATCGCGCTTATTCGGCGATTATCGACGGCAACCTGACCACGCTATTGGTTGGCGGGATTCTCTTCGCCATGGGTACCGGTCCGGTCAAAGGCTTTGCGGTGACGCTGTCGCTGGGCATTCTCACCTCGATGTTCACTGCCATTCTGGTGACGCGAGCCATGGTTAACCTAAGCTTCGGCGGGCGTGACCTGAAGAAGTTGTGGATTTAAGGGGCTGACATGAATCGTGTAATCAACTTCATGGGCGTGCGCAAGATTGCGCTCGTCCTCACCCTGATCGTGACCTTTATCGCGCTGGGCAGTCTGGTCGTTAAAGGCCTCAACTTCGGTCTGGATTTTACCGGCGGTACTCAAATTGAATTGGCCTATGAGCAACCGGCAGACCTTGGCAGCATTCGCCAGGATCTGGCGGGCGCCGGCTATGGCAATGCCGTGGTACAGAGCTTTGGCGCGACCACCGAGGTGGTGGTGCGCATGCAGGGCGATGATGCGAATTTGGGCGACAAGATTGCCGCTGTGCTGCAGCAGGGGGGCGACAAGCTCCAGGTAAAGAAGGTCGAGTTCGTCGGCCCGCAGGTGGGTGAGGAGCTGCGCGACCAGGGCGGTCTGGGCATGCTCCTGGCGCTGGGCGGGGTCATGCTGTACCTGGCCTTTCGCTTTCAGTGGAAGTTCTCCGTGGGCGCCTTCATCTCGTTGGTGCATGACGTCATCGTCACCCTGGGTATTCTGTCGTTCTTCCAGATCACCTTCGATCTCACCGTGCTGGCGGCGTTGCTGGCGATCATCGGTTATTCGTTGAACGACACCATCGTGGTCTTCGATCGGGTGCGCGAAAACTTCCGGGTGCTGCGCAAGGCCGATTTGATCGAGAACATCAATACCTCCACCACGCAAACCCTGTTGCGCACCCTGGCTACGTCGATCTCGACCTTGCTGGCGGTGGGGGCCTTGCTGGTATTTGGCGGCGACAACCTGTTCGGCTTTGCGTTCGCGTTGTTCGTGGGGGTGCTGGTGGGGACCTATTCGTCGATATATATCTCCAATGCGACACTGATTTGGCTGAGCCTGACTGTCGAGGACCTGATTCCGCCGGTGGCGACCGAAGAGGTCGACGAGCGGCCCTGAGTTTGGCTGAGCGGGCGCTGTGCGCGGGTATTGAACTTGCTGCCCATCGCCCCGGTCCAATCTTCGGAGATCGGGCGCCATGCGCCAAATAAGCGGAAATCAGGAGTTCTTATGAACAAATCAATGCTCGTTGGTGCTGTGCTGGGTGCGGTCGGTGTGACGGCAGGCGGTGCGGTCGCCACTTACAACTTGGTAAGTGGTCCCGAGTACGCGGAAGTTCTGGCGGTGAAGCCGGTCAAGGAAGCGATCAAGACGCCGCGTCAGGTCTGTGAGGACGTCACCGTGACCCGGCAGAAGCCGGTAAAGGATCAGCATCAGATTGCCGGTACGGCGATCGGTGCGGTGGTCGGCGGTTTGCTGGGTAATCAGGTGGGTGGCGGTACCGGCAAGAAAATCGCCACCGTGGCCGGCGCCGTGGGTGGCGGTTATGCCGGCAACAAGGTGCAGGAAAACATGCAGGCCGGTGCCACCTATACCACCATCGAAAACCGCTGCACTACGGTGACCGATACCAGCGAGAAAGTGGTCGGTTATGACGTCAAGTACCAGCTGGATGGCAAGGAAGGGCGGGTGCGCATGGACAGCGATCCGGGCAGCCGGATTGCGGTCAAGGACGGGCAGTTGGTGCTGGCCGAAACGGCCGAGTAACTCTGCAAATGGAAAAGCGCCCCGCGGGGCGCTTTTTTCTGGGCAATGAAAAACCGGCCGTTGGCCGGTTTTTTATTGAACGCGTATCAGCGTTTCATCGAGGCGGAGAGATGCGGCTGGATGGCCGTCAGGACAGCCTTGAAGCACTTGGTGTTGCCGGCGACGATCTGACCTTTCTCGAGGAATTCGTGGCCGCCGGTGAAGTCGCTGACCAGGCCGCCTGCTTCCTGAATCAGCAGGGCACCGGCTGCCATGTCCCATTCGGACAGGCCGAACTCCCAGAAGGCATCGAAGCGGCCTGCGGCCACGTAGGCCAGGTCCAGGCTGGCGGCGCCGGCGCGACGAACGCCGGCCGTCTGGCCAACCAGGTTGCGGAACATGCCCAGGTAGTTTTCCAGGTTGTCGAGCTGGCTATCGCGGAACGGGAAGCCGGTGCCGAGCAGGGCGCCTTCCAGGCTCTTGCGTGAGCTGACGCGCAGGCGGCGACCGTTGAGGGCGGCGCCACGGCCGCGGCTGGCGGTGAATTCTTCCTGGCGCACCGGGTCGATGACCACTGCATGCTCCAGCCGGCCGCGGTATTTGCAAGCCAGGCTGACGGCGAAGTGCGGCACGCCGCGGATGAAGTTGGTGGTGCCGTCCAGCGGATCGATGATCCACAGGTAGTCGGCGCCGTCGCCGCTGCCTTGGATCAGGCCGCCTTCTTCGCCGAGGAAGCTGTGGGTCGGATAAGCCTTGCGCAGCGCCTGGATGATCAGCTGCTCGGCGGAGCGATCGATCTCGGTCACGTAATCCTTGGCATCTTTCTCGTCGACCGAGATGACGTCCAAGCGTTCGATCGAGCGGAAAATCATTTCACCGGCGCTGCGGGCTGCGCGCAGGGCGATATTCAGCATGGGCTGCATGGGCGATTCACCTGGGTCGTTAAAGAAAGCCGGCCATATTAGCAGAAAAGACTGGTGGATGAAGTGCCGTCTGTGTCTTGCATGGCATTACCTTGGGTGGTTCTGTAAGCTTTGCTGTCCTTGGTTGTTCATGTGAGCGCTTGCGTTGCTGCAAAATATTCGAGTGGTTCTGGTCAATACGAGTCATCCCGGCAATATCGGCGGCGCGGCGCGTGCCATGAAGAACATGGGGCTGTCGCGCCTGGTGCTGGTCGATCCCATGGATTTCCCCAGTGGCGACGCGGTGGCCAGGGCCTCGGGGGCGACCGATGTGCTTGAGGCGGCGCAGGTGGTTGGCACGCTTGAGGAGGCGCTGGTCGGTTGCAGTCTGGTGCTGGGTACCAGTGCGCGTGATCGGCGCATTCCCTGGCCGTTGCTCGATCCGCGCGAGTGCGGGCTGGCCGCATGCGAGCAGGCCCTGCAGGGCGCCGAAGTGGCCCTGGTGTTCGGTCGTGAGTACGCCGGCCTGACCAACGAGGAGCTGCAGCGTTGCCATTTTCATGTGCACATTCCATCCGATCCGGATTTCAGCTCGCTGAACCTGGCGGCGGCGGTGCAAGTGCTGGCGTATGAGGTGCGCATGGCCTGGCTGGCGGCGCAGAACAAGCCGACCAAGACGCTCAAGCTGGAGACCACGGCGATTCAGAGTTCCCAGCCGGTGACCACGGATGAGCTGGAGTCCTTCTATACGCATCTGCAGCTCGCCCTGGTCGAGATCGGTTTTCTCGATCCGGCCAAGCCACGGCACTTGATGAGTCGCTTGCGGCGCCTGTACGGTCGTAGTGGTATCAGTAAGCTGGAAATGAATATCTTACGTGGCATTCTGACGGAAACCGTCAAGGCGGCGCGTGGTGAGCACCATAAGCAGGGGAAAACTGATGTTTGAGCGCATGCGGGAAGATATCCAGGGTGTATTCCATCGCGATCCGGCGGCGCGCAATGCGCTCGAGGTGGTGACCTGCTACCCGGGCCTGCATGCGGTCTGGCTGCATCGTCTGGCCCATGCGCTGTGGACCTCCGGTTGGAAATGGTTGGCGCGGGTGGTTTCCAATCTGGGGCGCTGGCTGACCGGGATCGAGATCCACCCGGGGGCGAAGATCGGTCGGCGCTTCTTCATCGACCATGGCATGGGTATCGTCATCGGCGAGACGGCCGAAATCGGCAACGATGTCACCCTGTATCAGGGCGTGACCCTGGGCGGTACCAGCTGGAACAAGGGCAAGCGTCACCCGACTCTGGAGGATGGCGTGGTGGTCGGCGCGGGGGCCAAGGTGCTCGGGCCGTTCACGGTGGGCGCGGGAGCCAAGATCGGTTCCAATGCGGTGGTGACCAAGGAGGTGCCGGCAGGGGCGACTGCGGTCGGCATTCCCGGGCGAATCATCGTCAAGGAGGATGACGAGCGGGCGGCCAAGCGCCAGGCTATGGCGGAAAAACTGGGTTTCGATGCCTATGGTGTCGGTCAGGACATGCCGGATCCGGTGGCGCGCGCCATTGGCCAATTGCTCGATCACTTGCAGGCGGTAGATGGGCGCCTGGAAGGCATGTGCAAGGCGCTCAACGAACTGGGTAGCGACTACCGTGCCAAGGAGTTGCCGGCGCTGCGTGACGAGGACTTCGTTGGCGTGTGCAAGGATCAGGATGGCAAGCCCGCGGCCTGATGCGTCCTGCTGCGTGCTTTGCTATGCTGGGCACCCTTCGATTGCGGCTAATCCCGAGTAAAACCCTTGGTCTTATAGTTGACTTAAATACTCGGGAATTGCATACTCGCCGCAAATCGTGACTCCGTGGTAACCCTTCATGCGACTGACCACCAAAGGCCGTTACGCCGTGACCGCCATGCTCGACCTGGCGCTACATGCGCAGCAAGGGCCGGTGTCTCTGGCCGATATTTCCGAGCGTCAGGGTATCTCCCTCTCCTACCTCGAGCAGCTGTTCGCCAAGCTGCGCCGCGGCAATCTGGTTTCCAGTGTGCGCGGGCCTGGTGGCGGTTATCAGTTGTCGCGTGAGATGCAGAGCATCCAGGTCGCCGAAGTGATCGATGCGGTCAACGAGTCGGTCGATGCCACGCGCTGCCAGGGTCAGGGTGATTGCCATAGCGGCGATACTTGCTTGACCCATCATTTGTGGTGCGACCTGAGTCAACAGATTCATGAGTTCCTCAGTGGTATCAGTTTGGCTGATCTGGTGACGCGTCGCGAAGTGCAGGAAATCGCGCAGTGCCAGGACCAGCGCCGCAGCAATGGCAGGATGCCGCACCCGGATAAGATTGAAGCATCCACCGTCGATTGAGCGTAGGGTGCCGGCCCGCGTGGCCAGAAACCTGATTAGGAGAAGATCCATGAAATTGCCGATTTACCTCGATTATTCCGCCACCACTCCGGTCGATCCGCGCGTGGCACAAAAGATGAGTGAGTGCTTGCTGGTCGATGGCAACTTCGGCAATCCGGCATCGCGTTCGCATGTGTTTGGCTGGAAGGCCGAGGAGGCGGTCGAGAACGGTCGCCGTCAGGTCGCCGAGCTGGTCAATGCCGACCCGCGTGAGATCGTCTGGACCTCCGGCGCCACCGAGTCGAACAACCTGGCGATCAAAGGCATTGCGCACTTCTACAGTGGCAAGGGCAAGCACATCGTCACCTCGAAGATCGAGCACAAGGCGGTGCTGGACACCACCCGCCAGCTGGAGCGCGAAGGCTTCGAAGTGACCTATATCGAGCCGGGCGAAGACGGGCTGATCACCCCGGCCATGGTCGAGGCGGCGCTGCGCGAGGACACCACTCTGGTGTCGATCATGCATGTGAACAACGAAATCGGCACCATCAATGACATCGCCGGCATCGGTGAACTGACCCGCTCGCACGGGGTGTTCTTCCACGTCGATGCGGCGCAGTCCACCGGCAAGGTGGCAATCGATCTGGACAAGCTCAAGGTCGACCTGATGTCCTTCTCGGCCCACAAGACCTACGGCCCCAAGGGTGTCGGTGCGCTCTACGTTCGGCGCAAGCCGCGGGTGCGTCTGGAAGCCCAGACCCATGGCGGTGGTCATGAGCGCGGTATGCGCTCCGGTACCCTGGCGACTCACCAGATCGTCGGCATGGGCGAAGCCTTCCGTATTGCCAAGGAAGAAATGGTCCAGGAAAACCAGCGCATCCAGGCGTTGCGTGATCGTTTCTTCGAGCAGGTCGATGGCCTGGAAGAGTTGTACGTGAACGGCAGCATGACCTCGCGGGTGCCGCACAACCTCAATCTCAGCTTCAACTATGTCGAAGGCGAGTCGCTGATCATGGCGCTCAAGGACCTGGCGGTATCTTCGGGTTCGGCCTGTACCTCGGCTTCGCTGGAGCCGTCGTACGTATTGCGCGCCCTGGGTCGTAACGACGAGCTGGCGCACAGTTCGATCCGTTTCACCTTTGGTCGTTTTACCACCGAAGAAGAAGTCGACTACGCCGCGCAGAAGGTTCGCGAGGCGGTCACCAAGCTGCGCGAACTGTCTCCGCTGTGGGATATGTTCAAAGAGGGTGTGGATCTGTCCAAAGTCGAGTGGGCCGCACACTAAAGCTGCCGCCGAGCAGCCCCAGATGAGAGAGGAATACCAGCATGGCTTACAGTGAAAAGGTCATTGATCACTACGAGAATCCGCGTAACGTCGGCAAGATGAATGCCGAGGACCCGGATGTCGGTACCGGCATGGTCGGCGCACCGGCCTGTGGTGATGTGATGCGTTTGCAGATCAAGGTCAACGACCTGGGTGTCATCGAAGATGCCAAGTTCAAAACCTATGGCTGCGGTTCCGCGATTGCTTCCAGCTCCCTCGCCACCGAGTGGATGAAAGGCAAGACCCTGGACGAGGCGGAAACCATCAAGAACACCCAGCTCGCCGAAGAATTGGCGTTGCCGCCGGTGAAGATCCACTGCTCGGTACTCGCCGAGGACGCCATCAAGGCGGCCGTGCGTGATTACCGGCAGAAGAAAGGTTTGCTCTAAGGAGGTTGTCGATGGCTATCAGCATGACCGAAGCTGCCGCTCAGCATGTGCGGCGTTCGCTTGAAGGGCGTGGCAAGGGCGACGGCATCCGCCTGGCCGTGCGCACTACCGGCTGTTCGGGTCTGGCTTATGTGCTGGAGTTCGTCGACGAGGCCGCCAGCGAAGACCAGGTGTTCGAGACTCACGGGGTCAAGGTGATCATCGATCCCAAGAGCCTGGTGTACCTCGACGGCACCGAACTGGACTTCGTCAAGGAAGGGTTGAACGAAGGCTTCAAGTTCAACAACCCCAACGTGCGCGGCGAGTGTGGCTGCGGCGAAAGCTTCAACATCTGAGTGTCAGGGTCTGCCCTCGCTTCGCTCGCGGCCGCGCCGGAGCCGGTTTTTGCGCGGGGCAAGGCAGGAGGAGAGAGATTTGGTTATTCCAAATGAGCGACGAGTAACGCAGCAGCGCGCAAAAACCGGCCCGGCCCTTCGGGTTGCGCGGCAAATGGCGCCATGCCGCGTTGCGGGACTTGGTAAGGGAGCGCCATTCCCTGCGTCCCGCGCCTTGCTTGGCGCCATTTGGCGCAGCAACGCGGCTCGCGAACGAAGCGAGGGCAGACCCTAGTGGGTAGTCCTTGTCATTTCGCCCTGTTCGATCTTAAGCCGAGCTTCCGTCTGGATCTTGCCCAGTTGGCCGTGCGTTATCGCGAGCTGGCGCGCAATGTCCATCCGGATCGCTTCGCCGATGCCTCCGATCGTGAGCAGCGCCAAGCGCTGGAGCAGTCGGCCAGCCTCAATGAGGCCTATAGCACGCTGAAAAGTGCACCCAAGCGCGCGCGTTACCTGCTGGCGTTAAGCGGGCCGGAATTGCCCCTGGAGGTCACGGTGCAAGATCCAGACTTCCTGCTGCAGCAGATGCAGTGGCGTGAAGAACTGGAAGACCTGCAGGACAGCGCCGACTTGTCGGGTGTGGCGACCTTCAAGCGCCGCCTGAAGATTGCTCAGGATGAGTTGAACGAGCGCTTTGCCGTTTGTTGGGACGATGTGCAGCGTCGCGCCGAAGCCGAGCGCCTGATGCGCCGCATGCAGTTTCTCGACAAGCTTTCCCACGAGGTGCGCCAGTTGGAAGAGCGCCTCGACGATTAACCCTCGCGCAGCCAACGTGGCACGCCTGATATACAGATAAGCATTTATTAATCATGGCCTTACTGCAGATCGCTGAGCCCGGACAGAGCCCCCAGCCCCACCAGCGTCGGTTGGCGGTGGGCATTGATCTGGGTACCACCAATTCGCTGGTCGCTGCCTTGCGCAGTGGCCTATCCGAGCCTCTCGCCGATGCCGCGGGGCAGGTCATACTGCCCTCGGCGGTGCGCTATCACGCCGATCGTGTCGAAGTCGGCGAGGTCGCCAGGCTGGCCGCTTCCGCCGACCCGCTGAATACCGTGCTGTCGGTCAAGCGCCTGATGGGTCGCGGCCTGGCCGACGTCAAGCAGTTGGGCGAGCAGTTGCCCTATCGCTTTGTCGAGGGCGAGTCGCACATGCCCTTCATCGAGACCGTGCAGGGGCCGAAAAGCCCGGTCGAAGTGTCTGCCGAGATCCTCAGGGTGCTGCGTCAGCGTGCCGAAGCCACGTTGGGTGGCGAGTTGGTCGGTGCGGTCATCACGGTGCCGGCCTACTTCGATGACTCCCAGCGCCAGGCCACCAAGGATGCTGCGCGTCTGGCCGGTCTGAATGTGCTGCGCCTGCTCAATGAGCCGACCGCAGCCGCCGTGGCTTATGGTCTGGACCAGCATGCCGAAGGCGTGGTGGCGATTTATGACCTGGGCGGCGGCACTTTCGACATCTCCATTCTGCGTCTGACCGGCGGCGTGTTCGAAGTCTTGGCCACCGGTGGCGACAGCGCCCTGGGCGGCGATGACTTCGATCACGCGATTGCCGGTTGGGTGATCGAGCAGGCCGGTTTGTCTGCCGACCTCGATCCGGGCGAGCAGCGCAGCCTGCTGCAGGCCGCCTGCGTAGCCAAGGAAGCCCTGACCAGCAGTGCTTCGGTCCAGCTCAGTCATGGGGCCTGGCAGGGGCAGTTGAGCCGCGAACAGTTCGAGGCGTTGATCGAGCCGATGCTGGCGCGCAGCCTCAAGGCCTGTCGACGTGCCGTGCGCGATACCGGCATCGAGCTGGAAGAGGTCGAGGCCGTGGTCATGGTCGGTGGCTCGACGCGCGTGCCGCGGGTGCGCCAGGCGGTCGCCGAGATGTTCGCCCGCGAGCCCTTGACCGATATCGACCCGGATCAGGTGGTGGCCATCGGGGCCGCGATCCAGGCCGATGCCCTGGCGGGTAACAAGCGGGCCGATGGTGAGGAGCTGTTGCTGCTGGATGTGATTCCGCTGTCGCTCGGCCTGGAAACCATGGGCGGGCTGATGGAGAAGGTCATCCCGCGCAATACCACCATTCCGGTGGCGCGTGCCCAGGACTTCACCACCTATAAAGATGGCCAGACGGCCATGATGATTCATGTGCTGCAGGGCGAGCGCGAGCTGATCAGCGATTGCCGCTCCCTGGCGCGCTTCGAGTTGCGCGGCATTCCGCCGATGGTCGCCGGCGCGGCGAAGATCCGCGTGACCTTTCAGGTCGATGCCGATGGCCTGCTCAGCGTAGCGGCCCGCGAGCTGGCCTCGGGCGTGGAGGCGAGCATCCAGGTCAAGCCGTCTTACGGGCTGACCGATGGCGAAATCGCGCGCATGCTGCAGGACTCTTTCCAGAATGCCAGTGACGACAAGGTCGCCCGTGTGTTGCGCGAGCAGCAGGTGGATGCCCAGCGTCTGCTGGAGGCGGTAGAGGCCGCCTTGCAGGCCGATGGCGAGCGTTTGCTGGAGGCCGATGAACGTCTGGCTATCGAGGCGCAGATCCAGCGGCTGCGTGAGCTGATGGCGGGCAACGATGGCCTGGCCATCGAGCAGCAAACCAAGCGTTTGACCCAGGTGACCGATGCCTTTGCCGCTCGTCGCCTGGATGCCACGGTCAAGGCCGCATTGGCTGGCCGTAGTCTTAATGATATTGAGGAATAAGCATGCCGCAGGTGATTTTTCTGCCCAACGCCGAGCACTGTCCTGAAGGGGCGGTTATCGAGGCGCAGCCGGGCGAAACCGTGCTCAACGTCGCGTTGCGCAACGGTATCGACATCGAACATGCCTGTGAGAAATCCTGTGCCTGCACGACCTGTCACGTGGTGATTCGCGAGGGTTTTGCTTCTCTGCAGGCATCCGACGAGCTGGAAGACGATATGCTGGACAAGGCCTGGGGGCTGGAGCCTAATTCGCGGCTGTCTTGCCAGGCCGTGGTGGATGAGCAGGATCTGGTGGTGGAAATCCCCAGGTACACCATCAATCAGGTGTCCGAAGGGCACTGAGATTCTATCGAAGGAGCAGGTCATGAGCCTCAGATGGTCCGATGTGCTGGAAATCGCGATCCAGTTGGCGGAAAGCAAGCCTGACGTCGATCCGCGTTTCGTCAATTTCGTCGATCTGCATCGCTGGGTGCTGGCTTTGCCGGATTTCTCCGACGATCCGCAGCGCGGTGGCGAGAAAGTGCTTGAAGCCATTCAGGCCGCCTGGATCGAAGAGGCGGAGTGAAGAGCGGTAAGCCGCAAGCTGCAAGCGAAACGGTTTTTGCTTTGGCTCTTGCTTGACGCATATGGCGTGCCGCTTGCCGCTGCCCTTATGCTTTCCCCCTTAACCCGCGTATAATCCGCGGGTTTAATTTTTCGTATTACCCACCGTTTCTGGAGTTACACATGGCTGTTCAACGTACTTTCTCCATCATCAAGCCCGACGCTGTTGCCAAGAACGTAATCGGCGAGATCGTCAGCCGTTTCGAAAAAGCCGGTCTGCGCATCGTCGCCTCGAAGATGGTGCAGCTGTCCGAGCGCGAGGCTGGCGGTTTCT
This sequence comes from Pseudomonas sp., assembly GCF_041601375.1. Lineage (GTDB taxonomy): Bacteria > Pseudomonadota > Gammaproteobacteria > Pseudomonadales > Pseudomonadaceae > Aquipseudomonas. The sequence continues at coordinate 24,735 of NZ_JBFIIG010000019.1, forward strand.
ATGCCGAGCATAGCGAGCGCGGCTTCTTCAAGGATCTGGTGGCTTTCATGGTCTCGGGTCCGGTCATCGTTCAGGTGCTGGAAGGTGAAGATGCCATCGCCAAGAACCGTGAACTGATGGGCGCCACCAACCCGAAGGAAGCGGCTGCTGGCACCATCCGCGCCGATTTCGCGGTATCCATCGACGAGAACGCGGTACACGGTTCCGATTCCGAGGCGTCCGCCGCCCGCGAAATCGCCTACTTCTTCTCTGCTACCGAGGTGTGCGCGCGCATTCGCTAAGGCGACGCGTGCGAGGGTGAAGCCATGACTGAAGCTGCCGGCAAAATCAATCTACTGGGTCTGACCCAGGCAGAAATGGAACAGTTCTTCGAGGACATCGGGGAAAAGCGTTTCCGTGCCGGTCAGTTGATGAAATGGATTCACCACTTTGGCGTCGATGATTTCGATGTCATGAGCAACGTCAGCAAGGCCTTGCGCGAGAAGCTCAAGGCCTGTGCTGAAATTCGTGGCCCGGAAGTGGTCAGCGAAGATATTTCCACCGATGGCACGCGCAAGTGGGTAGTGCGGGTGGCGTCGGGTAGTTGTGTGGAAACCGTGTATATCCCCCAGGGCACGCGCGGCACGCTTTGCGTTTCGTCGCAGGCCGGCTGTGCGTTGGATTGCAGTTTCTGCTCGACCGGCAAGCAAGGTTTCAACAGCGACCTGAGCGCCGCCGAAGTGATCGGCCAGGTGTGGATCGCCAACAAATCGTTCGGCAGTATCCCCGCGAAGGTCGACCGCGCCATCACCAACGTGGTGATGATGGGCATGGGCGAGCCACTGCTGAACTTCGACAACGTGGTCGCCGCCATGAAAATCATGATGGACGACCTCGGCTATGGCATCTCCAAGCGCAAGGTGACCCTGTCCACCTCGGGCGTGGTGCCGATGATCGACAAGCTCGGCGAAGTCATCGACGTGTCCCTGGCGCTGTCGCTGCACGCGCCGAACGACGAGTTGCGCAACCAGTTGGTGCCGATCAACAAGAAGTACCCGCTGGAGATGTTGCTAGCGGCCTGTCAGCGTTATGTCTCGCGCCTCGGCGAGAAGCGTGTGCTGACCATCGAGTACACCCTGCTCAAGGATGTCAACGATAAGCCCGAGCATGCTGAGCAGATGATCGCACTTCTCAAAGATGTGCCTTGCAAGATCAATTTAATTCCGTTTAATCCCTTCCCTCACTCCGGTTACGAGCGGCCGAGCAACAATGCCATTCGCCGTTTCCAGGATCTGCTGCATAAAGCCGGGCACAATGTCACCGTGCGCACCACGCGCGGCGAAGACATCGATGCTGCCTGCGGCCAGTTGGTTGGCCAGGTGATGGATCGTACCCGTCGCAGCGAACGCTATATTGCAGTGCGTGAAATTGCCGCGCGTGAATTGGGTAGCGAGGCCGAGACGCCGAGTTCCACCGCCAATCGAACTTGAAGAGAGGATACTCATGACCTTGCGCCCCGCGCTGTTCTTGTTGATCGCCAGCCTGTTGGCCGGTTGTGTGTCGACGGGCGATGTCGATCCGATGAGAACCGACAAGGGACGTGATGATGCGCGGGATGCCTATATCCAGCTGGGGATCGGCTATCTGCAGCAAGGCGCTGGCGAACGGGCCAAGGTGCCGTTGAAAAAGGCGCTAGAACTCGATCCGTCCAGTGCGGATGCGCATGCGGCGCTGGCGTTGGTGTTTCAGCGCGAGATGGAATACAAACTGGCCGAGACGCATTATCTCGAGGCGTTATCGCAACGCAGCGGCGATGCCCGTTTATTGAATAACTACGGCGGTTTCCTGTTCGAGCGGGAGCGCTACCAGGAAGCCATCGAGCATTATCGGCAGGCGTCCCAGGATAACCTTTACCCCGAGCGTTCACGGGTGTTCGAGAACCTCGGCTTGACGGCCCTCAAGCTCAATCAGCGTGAGCAGGCGAAAGCCTACTTCGAGCGCTCGCTGCGCCTCAATAGCCGCCAGCCACGGGCGTTGCTCGAGATGGCCGCGCTGCTCTACGAGGAGCAGCAGTATGTGCCGGCCCGCGGCTATTACGACAGCTACAGTCAGCTGGCCGAGCAGAATGCGCGTAGCCTGTTGCTCGGTGTGAATCTGGCGACCATCTTCGAGGACCGCGACACGGCCGCCAGCCTGGGTCTGCAATTGAAACGTCTTTATCCCGGTACGCCGGAATATAAGCAATATCGGTCGGAGCAATGATGAACGCGGCGCATCCTGAAGTTGTAACAGCCCAGCGTGTCAATCCTGGCGAGTCACTGCGCGAGGCGCGCGAGAGCAAGGGCTGGGCCATCGATGAAGTGGCCGCCCAGCTTAACCTCACGCCGCTGCGCTTGAGTCAGATCGAAGCCGGTGCTTTCGATAAATTACCGGGCAACACCTTTGCCCGGGGCTATGTGCGCGCCTATGCAAAACTCCTGGGCATGGATCAGAGTCGTCTGGTGCTGGAGTTCGATCAGTTCACCGGCAGTGATGCCGTGGGCAGTGATGTGCACAGCCTGGGCCATATCGAAGAGCCGGTACGCTATTCGCAGAGTATCCTGCGTTTCGTCAGTTTTGCCCTGCTGGTGGTGCTCGCCGGTGTCGGTTTTTACTGGTGGCAAGAGCAGGCCGAGCGACGTGCCGACGAGTCGCCGGTGACCAGCATCGAACAGGTTGAAGTTGACGGCGCCGATGGCACGACCCAGATTCATCCCCTGGATGAGCCCGAAGATCAGGCCGTGCTGGCTGCCCAGGGCGCCACTGAACTGAGCTTGCCGCCTGCCGCCGCCGAAGTGGCAGCAGAGCCTGACACGGCAGCAGAGCCTGAAGTGGATAGCGCTGCCGAGCAGGCAGCGGTTGCGGCGGTTGCGGCGGTTGAACCGCCTGGCGCTACCGCCGATGCCGCCGCTGTCAGCCCCGCGCCTGCCGAGGCGCTGGAGGTCGCGGCGGGTGAGGGCAGGCTGAGTATCAGCTTCATCGCCGATTGCTGGATACAAGTGACCGATGCCAGCGGCAAGGTGCTGTTCAGTGCGCTCAAGCGCAAGGGCGAGAGTCTGCAACTGGCCGGCAAGCCACCGCTGGAATTGCGCCTGGGCTTTGCCCGGGGCGCGCAAGTCAGCTACAACGGCCAGGCCGTCGACCTGGCGCCCTATATTACGGGTGAAACCGCGCGCATAAAGTTGGGTGGTCAGTAACATGCATTGCGAATCGCCGATCAAGCGTCGCCTGACGCGCAAGATCTGGGTTGGCTCGGTGCCGGTGGGCGGCGATGCCCCCATCGCCGTACAGAGCATGACCAACACCGATACCAACGATGTGGCTGCAACGGTGGCCCAGGTTCGTCGTCTGCAAGACGCGGGGGCCGATATCGTGCGCATTTCGGTGCCGGACATGGACGCCGCCGAAGCCTTTGGCCGAATCAAGCAGCAGGTCAGCCTGCCGTTGGTGGCGGATATCCACTTCGATTATCAGATCGCCCTGCGGGTGGCCGAGCTGGGCGTCGATTGCCTGCGGATCAATCCGGGCAATATCGGCCGTGCAGACCGGGTCAAGGCGGTGGTCGAGGCGGCGCGTGATCGCGGCATCTCGATTCGCATCGGGGTCAATGCCGGTTCGCTGGAGAAAGACCTGCAGAAGAAATACGGCGAGCCGACCCCGGAGGCCCTGGTCGAGTCGGCGCTGCGCCATGTCGAGCACTTGGATCGCCTGAATTTTCCGGACTTCAAGGTCAGTGTCAAAGCCTCCGATGTGTTCATGGCGGTGGAGGCCTATCGGCTGCTGTCCAGGCAGATCGAGCAACCCTTGCACCTGGGCATCACCGAGGCCGGTGGCCTGCGTTCCGGCACGGTGAAGTCGGCTGTTGGCCTGGGTATGCTGCTGGCCGAGGGGATTGGCGATACCATCCGCATCTCCCTGGCCGCCGACCCGGTGGAAGAGATCAAGGTCGGCTTCGATATCCTCAAGTCGCTGCGTCTGCGTTCGCGCGGGATCAACTTCATCGCCTGCCCGAGCTGCTCGCGGCAGAATTTCGATGTGGTCAAGACCATGAACGACCTCGAGGGCCGCCTGGAAGACCTGCTGGTACCGCTGGATGTCGCGGTGATCGGCTGTGTGGTCAACGGCCCGGGCGAAGCCAAGGAAGCGGACATCGGCCTGACTGGCGGCTCGCCGAGCAACCTGATCTATATCGATGGCAAGCCGGCGCAGAAACTCAACAACGACAACCTGGTGGATGAGCTGGAAAAGCTGATACGCCAGAAGGCGGCCGAGAAGGTCGCTGCTGACGCCGCGGTTATCGTGCGCAGCTAACACTGTTAAGGAATCGAATTGAGCAAGTCCCTGCAAGCCATTCGTGGCATGAACGATATCCTGCCCGAGCAGACCCCGCTTTGGCGTTACTTCGAAGACAGCGTGGCGCGTCTGCTCGATGGCTACGGCTATCGGCAGATCCGCATGCCGATCGTCGAGTTCACCGAGCTGTTCAAGCGCTCGATCGGCGAAGTCACCGATATCGTCGAAAAAGAGATGTACACCTTCGAAGATCGCAACGGCGACTCCCTGACCCTGCGTCCCGAAGGCACCGCCGCCTGCGTGCGGGCGGTACTCGAGCATGGTCTGGCCGGTGGCGGGCAGACCCAGAAACTCTGGTACAACGGGCCGATGTTCCGTCACGAGCGTCCGCAGAAGGGGCGTTACCGCCAGTTCCACCAGATCGGCGTGGAAGTCTTCAATATCGACGGCCCGGATATCGACGCCGAGTTGATCATCCTGACCTGGCGCCTGTGGGGCCTGCTCGGTATTCGCGATGCGGTGACCCTGGAGCTGAACAGCCTGGGCACCAGCGCCGCACGTGCGGTATACCGCGAGGCCCTGGTCGAGTACCTGTCGGCGCGTGCCGATCGGCTCGACGAGGACAGCCGTCGGCGCCTGACCAGCAACCCGCTGCGGGTACTCGACAGCAAGTCGCCGGAAACCCAGGCGCTGCTGGCCGATGCGCCGAAGATGGCGGACTACCTGGACGAAGAGTCGCGCCTGCATTTCGACGGCCTGAAGGCGCGCCTGGATGCCGCGGGTGTTCCTTATGTGATCAATCCCAAGCTGGTGCGCGGCCTGGATTACTACAGCAAGACCGTGTTCGAATGGGTCACCGATCAGCTCGGTGCCCAGGGCACGGTCTGCGCCGGTGGCCGCTACGACGGTCTGGTCGAGCAGATGGGCGGCAAGCCGACGCCGGGCGTGGGTTTCGCCATGGGTATCGAACGCCTGGTGCTGCTGATCGAAACCCTGGACAAAGTACCGGCAGAAATCGCTCGCCAAGTCGATGTCTACCTGTGTGCCCTGGGCGAGCCGGCCGAATTGGCGGCGCTGGTCTTGGCCGAGCGTCTGCGCGATCAACTGCCGGCGCTGCGTTTGCAGGTCAATGCCGGCTCGGGCAGTTTCAAGAGTCAACTGAAGAAGGCCGACAAGAGCGGTGCGCTTTACGCCTTGGTCATGGGTGAAGACGAATTGGCCCAGCAAGTGGTAGGTTGCAAGCCGCTGCGGGGTCAGGGTGAACAACAAAGTATCGCCTGGGCGGCATTGGCCGACCATGTGGCGACCTGCGTCTTGCAGGCTTGACGGGCTGTTAAGCGATTTAGCGAATAGGAGTATCTGGGGTGGTTTCGCGTACCGATGATGAAGAGCTGGCGGTAATCAAGGACTGGTGGCAGCGCAACGGCATGCCATTGCTCACCGGCAGCATATTGGCGCTGGTGTTGGTATTCGGCTGGCAGGGCTGGCAGAAATACCAGGCCAGCCAGGCTCATGGTGCCTCGATGGTTTATCAGCAATTGCTGGAAACCGCGCTGAACCCGAGTGGCCAGCCTGATCCGGCCAAGGTCGCCGAACTGGCCAATACGCTCAAGAGCGAATTTGCCGGCAGTCACTATGCCCAGTACGGCCGCCTGTTCGTCGCCAAGGTGGCAGTCGAGTCCGGCAAGCTGGATGATGCCGCTGCCGAGTTGCAAGCGATCCTCGACAAGCCGGTGGACGACACCCTGGCTGAATTGGCCCGTCAGCGTCTGGCCCGTGTTCTGGCTGCTCAGGACAAGGTCGAAGAGGCGCTCAAGCTGCTCGAGGGCGATGCCGATCAGGCCTATCTCGCCAGCCGTGAAGAACTCAAGGGCGACCTGTTGGTGCAGCTCGGGCGCAAGGGCGATGCCCATGCCGCTTATGTAAAAGCCAAAGCCGCGCTTGCCGAAGAGGCCGCCGTGGGTGGCTTGCAAATGAAGCTCGACGACTTGGCCCAAGGGGATGCGTGACGTGATGCGTTGGAAAAATGCCGCACTGCTGGCTCTGGCCGTTTTGGCTGTGGGTTGCAGCAGCAATAGCAAGAAGGAACTTCCCCCGGCCGAGCTGCCCAAGTTCGAGCGCGAAGTAACGCTTGAAAAAGAGTGGAGCCGTTCGATCGGCAAGGGTCAGGGCAAAACCTTCAACATGCTGGTGCCCGCTGTCGAGGGCGACAGCATTTATGCAGCCGATGTCGAAGGCCTGGTCATGGCGCTCGACCGCATGACCGGCAAGGTGATCTGGAAGCAAGATCTGGATCTGCCGGTTTCGGGTGCCGTGGGTGCCGGTTACGGCCTGGTGGTTGTCGGCACGCTGAAAGGCGAGATCATTGCCCTCGATGCCAGCTCCGGTGAGGAGAAGTGGCGCGCGCGGGTGACCAGTGAAGTGCTGGCAGCCCCGGCGGTCAACGGCGACATCGTGTTGGTGCAGACCCAGGACGATCGTCTGATTGCCCTGGATGCCGACAGCGGCAGCCAGCGCTGGATCTTTGAAAGCACCCCGGCAGTCCTGACCCTGCGCGGCACCAGCAGCCCGGTGCTGACCAACCGTCTGGCGATCGCCGGCCTGTCCAGTGGCAAGGTCATTGCCCTCGATGCCCAGCGCGGCATACCGGTTTGGGAACAGCGCGTGGCGATTCCGCAAGGGCGCTCCGAGCTTGAGCGCGTGGTGGACATCGACGGCGGCGTGCTGCTGTCGGGTGGCAAGCTGTATGTGGTCAGCTTCCAGGGGCGTGTCGCTGCGCTGGACATGGACAGCGGGCGCGTGCTGTGGCAACGCGAAGCGTCCAGCTCGGTGGGTGTGGCCCAGGGCTTCGGCAACGTCTATGTCAGCCTGGCCAACGGTACGGTAGAAGGCATCGACGAGCGTTCCTCCTCGGCGTTGTGGAGCAACGATGCCCTGGCGCGTCGCCAACTGTCGGCGCCGGAAGTGGTTTCCAGCTACATAGCCGTCGGCGACCTGGAAGGCTACCTGCACCTGATCAGTCAGGTAGATGGACGTTTCGTCGGCCGCGAGCGCATCGACAGCGATGGCCTGCGTGCTCGTCCGCTGGTGGTCGGAGGCTGGCTGTATGCATTCGGTAACGGTGGCAAACTGGTCGCGCTGACCATCAAGTGACCCACTGCTAGCGGGCGAGGTTATGCTGCACGGCAAGGCTGTGCAGCTGGCCATTTCGCCCTGTGAATTCCGGCCGCTGCCCCTGCAGCGGCTTTTGTATTTTCTGTAATAACGAAGTGGAGAGCCTAATGGTTCCCGTAATTGCCCTGGTGGGCCGCCCTAACGTCGGCAAGTCCACCCTATTCAACCGCTTGACCAAAAGCCGCGACGCGATTGTCGGCGACCTGTCCGGTCTGACCCGAGATCGCCAATACGGCGAGGCCAAGTGGCAGGGGCGAACCTATATCGTCATCGACACCGGCGGTATCTCCGGTGACGAAGAAGGCATCGACGCTAAGATGGCCGAACAGTCGCTGCACGCCATCGAAGAGGCCGATGCCGTGCTGTTCATGGTCGACGCCCGTGCCGGTTTGTCGGCCTCGGATCAGATGATCGGCGAGCACCTGCGCAAGCGCAACAAGCACAGTTTCCTGGTGATCAACAAGGTCGACAATATCGACCCCGACCTGGCGCGCGCCGAGTTCGCCTCCATGGGCATGGGCGAGTCCCTGGCGATTGCCGGCGCCCACGGCCGCGGCATCACCCAGATGCTCGAAGCCGTGCTGGGCTCCTTCCCCAAGGACGAAACCGAGCTGGCAGAGGGCGAGGAAGAAGAAATCGTCCTGGAAGGTCAGGAAGCCAAGCGCATTCCCGGCCCGAGCGAGAAGGACGGGATCAAGCTGGCGATCATCGGCCGGCCCAACGTCGGCAAGTCGACCCTGGTCAACCGCATGCTCGGTGAAGACCGGGTCATCGTCTATGACCAGGCCGGCACCACCCGCGACAGCATCTATATTCCGTTCGAGCGCGATGGCGAGAAGTACACCCTGATCGATACCGCCGGCGTGCGCCGGCGCGGCAAGATCTTCGAGGCGGTGGAAAAGTTCTCGGTGGTCAAGACCCTCCAGGCCATCCAGGACTCCAACGTCGTGGTGTTCGTCATGGATGCCCGCGAAGGGGTGGTCGACCACGACCTCAACCTGCTCGGCTTCGTCCTGGAAAGCGGGCGCTCCCTGGTCATCGCCCTGAACAAGTGGGACGGCATGGAGCCCAGCGAACGTGACTACGTGAAGACCGAACTGCAACGCCGGTTGTTCTTCGTCGACTTCGCCGACATCCACTTCATCTCGGCCTTGCACGGCACCGGCGTCGGTCATCTGTACAAATCGGTACAGGAATCGTTCAAGTCCGCCATCACCCGCTGGCCGACCAACCGCCTGACCCAGATTCTCGAAGACGCGGTCGGCGACCATGCGCCGCCCATGGTCAACAACCGCCGGATCAAGCTGCGTTATGCCCACCTCGGTGGCGCAAACCCGCCGCTGATCGTGATCCACGGCAACCAGGTCGATGCGGTACCCAAGTCCTATGTGCGCTACCTGGAAAACACCTACAGGCGCGTGCTCAAGCTGGTCGGTACGCCGATCCGCATCGAGTTCAAGGGCGGCGAGAACCCCTACGAGGGCAACAAGAACACCCTCACCGATCGCCAGGTGAACAAGAAGCGCCGCTTGATGACTCACCACAAGAAGGCCGAGAAGAAGCGCAAGGACAAGCGTTGAGCCTGTAACCTGACGCGCTATAAAGGCACCTGCGGGTGCCTTTTGCCTTTCTGGGGGTTGGGCTATCCTGCTGCATCGATAACGCCCAGGCGTAGGGCGGGTGAAACCCGCCGTGCACCCCCCTACGGAACAGAACGATGATTTCGAGCAAACTGCCGAACGTCGGCACCACCATCTTCACCCGTATGTCGCAGCTCGCCATGCAGACCGGCGCCCTCAACCTGTCCCAGGGCTTTCCCGATTTCGACGGCCCACAAGCCTTGCGCGAGGCGGTCGGCCGGCACATTGCCGCCGGCCATAACCAGTACGCGCCCATGACCGGCCTGCCGGCGTTGCGCGAGCAGGTGGCGGCGAAGATCGCGCGCAGCTATGGCTGCTCGGTCGATGCCGACAGCGAAGTGACCATCACCCCGGGGGCGACCCAGGCGATCTTCTGTGCGATCCAGGCGCTGATCCGGCCAGGCGACGAGGTCATCGTCTTCGACCCCTGTTACGACAGCTACGAACCCTCGGTCGAGCTGGCCGGTGGCCGCTGCGTGCATGTGCCGCTGGCGCTGACGGATTTTTCCATCGACTGGCAGCGCCTGGGCGAGGCGCTGAGCGACAGGACCCGGCTGATCATCCTCAACAGCCCGCACAACCCCAGCGGCGCGCTGATCTCGGCAGCCGAGCTGGACCGCTTGGCGGCGCTGATCCGCGAGCGCGATATCTATCTGATCAGCGACGAAGTCTACGAGCACCTGGTGTTCGACGGGGTCAGGCATGCCAGCGTGCTGGCCCACGAGGAGCTGTATCGACGCGCCTTCGTGGTCAGCTCGTTCGGCAAGACCTACCACGTCACCGGCTGGAAGACCGGCTACGTGGTGGCGCCGCCTTTGCTATCCGCCGAGCTGCGCAAGGTCCATCAGTACGTCAGCTTCTGCGGCGTCACCCCGCTGCAGTGGGCCCTGGCCGATTTCATGGCCGAGCATCCCGAGCATGTCGAAGAGCTGCCGGCCTTCTACCAGGCCAAGCGCGACCTGTTCTGCGACCTGTTGGCGGGTTCGCGCTTCGCTTTCAGTCGCGCCGCCGGCAGTTATTTCCAGTTGGTCGACTATTCCTTGATTCGCCCAGACTTGGACGACCTGGCCATGGCCGAATGGCTGACCCGCGAGCATGGCGTGGCGGCCATCCCGGTGTCGGTGTTCTATCAGCAGCCGCCCAAGGATCTGCGACTGGTGCGCTTGTGTTTCGCCAAGCGCGAGGAAACCCTGGCGCAGGCGGCGGAAAAACTATGCGCGGTCTAGGCCGAGAGGCAGTGGAGTCCAGATGAACGATAAACCCGACCTCGAGCTGGCGCTGATCCAGAGCGAACTGGCCTGGCAGGATCCGGCGGCCAATCGAGCGCACTTTGAAACCCTGCTGGAGCAGGCCAGCGGCGCCGACCTGGTGGTGCTGCCGGAGATGTTCAGCACCGGGTTCTCCATGGACTCGGCGGCCCTGGCCGAGCCGGAGAACGGCCCGACCAGCCAGTGGCTGTTGGAACAGGCGGCGCGGCTACAGGCGGTGATCTGCGGCAGCCTGATCATCCAGGCCGCCGACGGCTCCTATCGCAACCGTCTGCTCTGGGCGCGCCCGGATGGCACGCTCGCCCATTACGACAAGCGCCACCTGTTCCGCATGGCCGGCGAGCACAAGCATTACGCGGCGGGTGAGCAACAGCTGCTGCTGGAACTGAAGGGCTGGCGAATCCGCCCGCTGATCTGCTACGACCTGCGTTTCCCGGTCTGGAGCCGCGACCCGCACAGCACCGAGCTGCTGCTGTATGTCGCCAACTGGCCGGCGGCGCGGCGTCAGCACTGGAACCGCCTGCTGCCGGCGCGGGCTATCGAGAACCTCTGCTACGTGGCGGCGGTGAACCGCATCGGTCAGGACGGCAAGGGCCACCCCTACAGCGGCGACAGCCAGGTACTGGATTTCCAGGGCGACAGCCTGCTGCAAGCCGGTGACGCGGCTGGGGTGTTCCGGGTGCTGCTGTCGGCTGCGCAGTTGGCCGCCTACCGTCAGCGTTTTCCGGCTGATCGGGATGCCGACCCTTTCACCTTGCTGCCGTAGTCAACTGCGCCAGCCGCGCCTGTTCGGCGGCGCTGGCTTCCAGGCGCCGTTGTTCACTGTGGAGAAAGTTGCGCAGGCTCTGCAGGTCGGCAATTTTCTGTTCCACCTCCGCCAGCTTTTTCGCGACCAATAGCGCGCCTTGGGCACAATCCAGCTGCTGTTCACGGCGGGCCTGGAGTATTTCGCCGATCTCGCCCAGAGAGAAGCCCAGGCTCTGCGCCTGTTGGATAAAGCCCAGGTCGCTCAGGGTCTGGGCGCTGTACTCGCGGTAGTTGTTGTCGCGGCGCTGTGCGCTGATCAGGCCGAGGCTTTCGTAATAGCGCAGGGTGTGGCGGCTGGCCCCACTGCGTTCTTCCAGTTCGCCGATGCGCATCACAATATCCCTTGACTGTAGAGTGTCCTCGACAGTTTAGCCTGTGCGGGTCATCAACGACTCAGGCGGATTGGTCATGCATCAAGAATGTTTTGTCACCGGCGGCAGTGGCTTTATCGGTCAGCATCTATTGGCCACGCTGACCCGCAAGAGGCATCCGGTGACGGTTATGCTGCGCGCGCCGGAACGTTTGCCGGCGCTGCGCATGCAGATCGATCGCCTGGGTGGTGACGGCGGTTTGCTTGGCGCGGTGGCGGGCGATTTGAGCGCCCCCGGCTTGGGCTTGAATGCAGCCGCGGCTGGACAGCTGCGCCGAGCCGCTGTGATGTTCCACCTTGGCGTGCAGTTCGCCTGGGGCTTGTCGGCCGAACAGGCACGAGCGGTGAATGTCGAGGGTGCGCTGGCTGTGGCGGAGCTGGCGGCCAGCCAGGGCAGTCGCTTGCTGATGGTGGGCGGCTTCATGCTGGCCAATCATGAGCACCTGCAGCGCATCGGCATCGACCTGCACAACCCCGCGGCTACCGATTGGCGCAGGGTCTATCGGCGCACCGGGGCCTATGAGGGCAGCAAGCTGGAGGCGCATTTCCGGGTGTTGGCGCGCATGCGCGAGCTGGACGCCGAGCTGACCGTGGTGCATCCGGCGACCGTCTGTGGCCACAGCCGTACCGGGCATATATTGCCGGCTCAGCCGCTGGCGAGCTTGATCGGCAATCTCGCCAGCGGCGTGTTGGGGGCGATACCGGGCTCGCCGGCACATTGGTTGCCGCTGGTCTGCGTGGATTTCTTGGCCGAGCTGATGGTGGCCGCCGCTTTCGATGTGGATCAGGCGGGGCAGGAGATTCTGGCGCTGGATCGGCACACACCGAATCTGCAGGGCATGTTGCAGCAATTGGCGCAGAGCCTGGCTGTCAGCGCGCCGCGGCGACACCTGCCAATGCCCTTGTTGCGCTTGTTATTGCAGGTGCCGGGTATGCCCAGGCTGCTGCGTACCGATCCCGAGTCGCTGGACTTTATCCAGCGTAAACGCTTCGATACCGCTGCGACCCGGGCACTCGCGCAGCGGTATCAGTTGCTCTGGCCGGATATCGTCCAGGCCTTGCAGGCCACGGCGCGCTACTTGAGCAAGGAGGGGCTTCCGCGCCATTAGCGGCGGGGAAGCTACCCGATCGCTCAGGCCGCCTGCGCCTCGGCCTGGGCCCGGGCGCGGTTCAGGGCGCTGAACAGGGCGCGGAAGCTCGCCGTGGTCAGGTTCTCGTCGATGCCCACGCCATACAGGGCGCGGCCGCCGTTGACCCGCAGCTCGATATAGGCCGCGGCCTTGGCGTAGGTGCCAGCGCCGATGGCGTGCTCGCTGTAGTCCATGATCTCCACCGTCACCGGCAAGCCGGCGACCAGGGCTTCCAGCGGGCCCTTGCCGATGCCGCGCCAGTGCTGGCTTTCGCCCTCGCTGACAACTTCCACATCCACCGCGCTGGTGCCGTTCTCTTCCTGCAGGCGGTGGCCTTTCAGGGCGTAGGGCGTGGTGGCTTGCAGGTACTCGCGGTCGAGCAACTGGTGGATTTGCGCGGCGCTCATTTCCAGGCCGAGGCGGTCGGTTTCCTTCTGCACCACCTGGCTGAACTCGATCTGCATACGCCGCGGCAGGCAGATGCCGTATTCCTGTTCCAGCAGGTAGGTGATGCCACCCTTGCCGGACTGGCTGTTGACCCGGATCACCGCCTCGTAGCTGCGGCCGATATCGGCCGGGTCGATCGGCAGGTAGGGCACTTCCCAGATGCCATTCGGGTCCTGCTGGCTGAAGCCCTTGCGGATCGCGTCCTGGTGCGAGCCGGAGAAGGCGGTGTGCACCAGGTCGCCGACATAGGGGTGGCGCGGGTGCACGGGAAGCTGGTTGCACTCCTCGACCACCTTGCGCACGTTGTCGATGTCGGAGAAATCCAGGCCGGGGTGGATGCCCTGGGTGTAGAGGTTCAGCGCCAGGTTGACCAGGTCGACGTTGCCGGTGCGCTCGCCGTTGCCGAACAGGCAGCCTTCGACACGGTCGGCCCCGGCCATCAGGCCCAGCTCGCTGGCGGCCACGCCGGTGCCGCGGTCGTTGTGGGTGTGCAGGCTGATCAGCACGCTGTCACGGCGGCCGATATGGCGGCCGAACCATTCGATCTGGTCGGCGTAGACGTTCGGCGTGGCCACTTCCACGGTGGCCGGCAGGTTGAGGATCGCCTTGTTGGCCGGGGTCGGCTGCCAGACGTCCAGCACCGCATCGCAGACTTCCACGGCGAAGGGCAGCTCGGTGGAGGTGAAGATTTCCGGCGAGTACTGGAAGGTCCAGCGGGTCTGCGGCTGCTGCTCGGCGAGGTTCTTGATGATCCGCGCGGCGTTGACCGCGATAGCGACTACCCCGGCCTTGTCCTGGTTGAAGACGATGCGGCGGAAGCTCGGTGCGGTGGCGTTGTAGACGTGGACGATGGCCTGCTTGGCGCCCTTGAGCGATTCAAAGGTGCGGCTGATCAGGTCTTCGCGAGCCTGGGTCAGTACCTGGATAGTGGTGTCATCGGGAATATGACCGTCTTCGATCAGGGTACGCACGAAATCGAAGTCGGTCTGCGAGGCCGAGGGGAAGCCCACCTCGATCTGCTTGACGCCGACCTGCACCAGGATCTTGAAGAAGCGCAGCTTCTTCGCCGCGTCCATCGGCTCGATCAGCGACTGGTTGCCGTCGCGCAGGTCCGAGCTGCACCAGATCGGCACCTCGCTGATGGTCTTCGACGGCCAGGTGCGGTCAGGCAAGTCGATGGCCGGGAAGGCGCGGTACTTGCTGGACGGGTCTTTGAGCATGCTCATCTGAAGTTCCTTTTAGCTACGGTCGCAAGCGGCGGGCCGGGCTGAATCTGAGAAATGGGACGGGGCGTTGGCGTACGGAATCAGCCACGCAGTCGCTGACCGACCAGACAGAGGTTGGCGTGTTGGCGCAGCAGGAAGAGGGTGTGGTAAGTGTTCATGGCGTCAACCCTAACCAGCGGGGCTAAAGCTGGCAAGCATTGCTGGAAAATTGGTGATAAAGCGCGTGCTGTTTGCTGATGTGGTTTTTTATTGCGTTGTGGTGGGCAAGGATTTGGATTAATTGCGCGGTGTGATTGCGCTCGCCCGCGAAGCACAATCACACCGCCACATCAGGCTGGTGACCCGCTTCGCCATGCGCGCAGGTCGGCGCCGCTGGGGTGCTGGAACACCCGCAGGCCGAACTCGGGGAGGATCGCCAACAGGTGGTCGAAGATGTCCGACTGGATGCTCTCGTAGCTGGCCCAGGCGATGGTGTTGGTGAAGCAATACAGCTGCAGCGGCAGACCGTCGGCCGTCGGGCTGAGCTGGCGCACCAGTTGGGTCATGTCCTGGTGGATCTGCGGATGCTGGCGCAGGTACTGCTCCACATAGGCGCGGAAGGTGCCGATATTGGTGATGCGGCGGGTGTTGGCCGGCTCCTGGCCGTCTTCGGCCAGGGCGCTGTTCCAGCTGAGCAGCTCGCTGTGCTTGTGCTGGAGGTACTGCCTGAGCAGGCTGATGCGCTGCAGGCGGGTGATTTCCTCCGGGTTGAGGAAGCCGACGCTGGTCTGGTCCAGGTACAGGCTGCGCATGATCCGCCGGCCGCCGCACTCCTGCATGCCGCGCCAGTTCTTGAACGGGTCGCTGATGAAGCGCTTGGTCGGGATGCTGGTGATGGTCTTGTCCCAGTTCTGCACCTTGACCGTATGCAGGGCGATGTCGATCACGTCACCATCGGCATTCAGTTGCGGCATCTCGATCCAGTCGCCGACCCGGATGATGTCACTGGAGGAGATCTGCACGCTGGCCACCAGCGACAACAGGGTGTCCTGGAAGATCAGCATCAGCACCGCGGCCATGGCGCCCAGGCCCGAGAGCAGGATCAGCGGCGAGCGGTCGATCAGGGTGGCGATGATGAGGATCGCGGCGATGACGAACACCAGGATCTTGA
>NZ_JBFIIG010000020.1:0-39728 GCF_041601375.1 Pseudomonas sp.
CCTTTCTGCAACTGCGGCAGTGGCAATGGCTGATAGGCATATCGATGCCCTCGATGGCGTACTCGATGGCGCCACATAAACAACTACCTTGCATTTCTTCTTCCTTGAGCAACACGGGTCGATACGGGGGAATAGTAGGGGGTAGGCCCTGGTTTTTCAAAACGACAAGTCAACATCGGGTCGTCAGGTCTTGCCTTTTGCTTATTGGTCTCGTGAAGGCAAAAGGCAAGCCCTGCCCCCCTTGTTTTGCTTGTGCTGTGGCGGGAGCATGATTGAAGCGGCAATGCCGCCGGTTCGGGCCGAACTGACCGGCCTGGGCTATGGCGGTTGCAGACACAGGTAGCGCGACGATGGAGAGCTTTCACAACCTCTGAGTGGAGGAGAAAACCATGCCACAGGCGATGCTGCTGGATATCAGCGGGGTGCTCTACCAGGACGCGAACCCCCTACCCGGTTCGGTGCCGGCAGTTGCGGCGCTGCAGGCCAAGGGCTACCCCCTGCGCCTGGTGACCAATACCTCGCGCCTGACCTGCGCCGAGGTTTACCGGCAACTGACTGGCATGGGCTATGCCTTGCAGCCCGAGCAGATCTACAGCGCCCCGCGCGCCGTGCGCCATTACCTGCAGACCCATGACTTGCGGCCGTACTGCCTGATTCACCGCAACCTCGAAGAGGAGTTCGCCGACCTGCTCGAGCTGCCCGCAGCCAATGCGGTGGTGCTCGGCGACGCCGAGGAACGCTTCGACTACGCCCACCTGGAGCACGCCTTCCACCTGCTGCTGGACGGCGCGCCGCTGCTGGCCATGGGCGACAACCGCTACTTCCACAGCCATGGCGCCCTGCACCTGGACGCCGGGCCCTTTGTCCACGCGCTGGAGTATGCCGCCGGGGTCCAGGCGCAGGTCCTGGGCAAACCCTCAGCTGCGTTCTTCGCCGGCGTCCTGGAGGAGCTCGGCGTGCCGGCCGGCGAGGCCTTGATGATCGGCGACGATGTCGAGAGCGATGTACTGGGCGCGCAAAAGGCCGGTCTTCAGGCTTGCCTGGTGCAGACCGGCAAGTACCGCGCCGGCGACGAAAGCAAGGCGCCCGGTGCCTTGCTGGCCAAGGATCTGGCCGATGCGGTGCGACGCTTCTGCTGACCCTGGGCGCCGTCGCTCGCGCGCCCCTGTGCCCGGTCACGGGATTGTCGTGCCCCTGTCATACGCCTGCCACCAGTTTTAGCTGCAATCGCTGCAACTCATGGAGAGGATGCGGCGATGCGAATTTGCGTGATCGGGGCGGGTTATGTCGGGCTGGTGTCGGCGGCCTGTTTTGCCGAAATGGGTAACCGGGTAGTCTGCGTCGAGCGCGACGGCTCGCGTGTGGCGCGCCTGGCGCGCGGCGAGGCAGCGATCTACGAGCCCGGTCTCGAACCCCTGCTCAAGGCCCATCTGGCCAGTGGCCAACTGAGTTTCAGCCAGCACCTGGCGACGGGCATCGAACGCGCCGAGATCGTCTTTATCGCCGTGGGGACGCCAAGCGGGGAGGACGGCTCGGCCGACCTGTCGCATGTCCTGGCCGTGGCCGACGAGCTGGGCGAGCGCCTGCAACAGGCCTGCCTGGTGGTGGATAAATCCACGGTACCGGTGGGCACCGCCGAGCGCGTGGCGCAGCGCATCAATGCGCGTCTGGGGCAACGCGGCAAGGGCTTCAGGGTGATACTGGCCAGCAACCCGGAGTTCCTCAAGGAAGGCTCGGCGATCGATGATTTCATGCGCCCGGACCGGGTGCTCATTGGCTGCGATGAGCCGGCCGGCAGCGAGCTGCTGCGCCGTTTGTACGCGCCTTTTTTGCGCAATCACGAGCGCCTGCTGTGCATGAGCGTACGCGCCGCCGAGTTCAGCAAGTACGCGGCCAATGCCTTTCTCGCCACCAAGATTTCCTTTATCAACGAGATGGCGGGGCTGTGCGCGCGCCTGGGTGTGGATATCGAGGAAGTCCGCCGCGGCATCGGCAGCGACAAGCGCATCGGCACCCATTTCATCTATGCCGGCTGCGGCTATGGCGGCTCCTGTTTCCCCAAGGATGTGCGCGCCCTGATCCGCGCGGCCGAGCAGGAGGGTATCGAGCCGGGCATTTTGCGTGCAGTCGAAGCCCGCAATGCGCTGCAGAAAACCTTGCTGTTCCAGGCGCTGCGCGAGCATTTTTCCGGGCACCTGCAGGGGCGCGTCGTGGCCCTCTGGGGCCTGGCGTTCAAGCCTGGCACCGATGACCTGCGCGAGGCGCCGAGCCTGGTGTTGCTCGATGCCCTGCTCGCCGCCGGGGCGCTGGTGCAAGCCTGCGACCCGGTCGCCACCGCGGCTGTGGCGGCACGTTATGCCCAGGCCATTGCGAGCGGCCAGCTGAGCTTGAGCGCATCGCTCTACAGCGTGGCAGAAGGCGCCGATGCGGTGGTGCTGGTTACCGAATGGAAGCAGTTCCGCCAGCCGGACTTCGTGCGGATTCGCGGTTCTATGCGCATGCCCGTGCTGTTCGACGGCCGCAACATCTATGACGCCAAACAGCTCGCGGAATTGGGTTTCCTCTACCGCGGCATTGGCCGGCCGGCGCTAGGGCATGCCAGGGAGCATGCTGCCTGATGGATTGCGTCGGCGATTTCGTCCCATTTTCAATGGCTACGCACCCGTTATTGGTTGAACAGCAATTTTCCAGGGCGGGCTGGGCAGCGGTCCGCTTCAGCCCACCCTACCTTGGCGTACAACCCGTAACGGGTACATAGCCGTCATAAAATCCGCCCCGCCGCCCTGCCCGCGCAATCGCGCCCCATGCCACGTAGAATCGCAGGTTGAAACAAGGACTTGAGGTTGCAGCGGTGGATTTACAGCAGGGCTTCGTCCTGACCCGACATTGGCGCGATACCCCCGCCGGCACCCAGGTCGAATTCTGGCTGGCGACCGACGCGGGGCCGCGGCATCTGCGCCTGCCCTGCCAGCCTTCGGTGGCCTTTATTCCTGCCGAGCAGCGCGCGCTGGCCGAGGCGCTGCTGCGCGGCGAGCGTGACGTCGAGTTGCGTCCGCTGGGCCTGTGCGATTTCCACCACCGGCCGGTGCTCGGCCTGTATTGCCGCCAGCATCGTCAGTTGATGAATATCGACAAGCTGCTGCGCAAGGCCGGAGTCGAGGTGTTCGAGGCCGATATCCGCCCGCCGGAACGCTACCTGATGGAGCGCTTCATCACCGCGCCGGTGTGCTTCGGCGGCACGCCGGACACCAGCGGCATGCTGCTCGAGGCGCAGCTGAAACCCGCGCCGGCCTATCGCCCGCGCTTGCGCCTGGCGTCCCTGGACATCGAGACCAATGCCCAGGGCGAGCTGTACTCCATCGCCCTGGAAGGCTGTGGCCAGCGCCAGGTGTATATGCTCGGACCGGCCAACGGCGTGGAGACGCCGCGCGACTTTGCCCTCGAGTACTGCGCCAGCCGTCGGCAGCTGCTGGAAAGGCTCAACCAGTGGCTCGCCGCCCATGACCCCGATGCGATCATCGGCTGGAACCTGGTGCAGTTCGACCTGCGCGTGTTGCACGAGCATGCCCAGCGCCTGCAGGTACCCTTGCAGCTCGGCCGCGGCGGCGATGCGATGGGTTGGCGCGAGCATGGCAGCCGCAACAATCACTTCTTCGCCGAGGCCGCCGGACGCCTGATCATCGACGGCATCGAGGCGCTGCGTTCGGCGACCTGGAGCTTCGCCTCGTTCAGCCTGGAGAACGTCGCGCAGAGCCTGCTCGGCGAAGGCAAGGACATCGCCACGCCCTACCAGCGCATGGACGAGATCGACCGCATGTTCGCCGAGGACAAGCCCGCCCTGGCGCGCTACAACCTCAAGGACTGCGAGCTGGTTACGCGGATCTTCGCCAAGACCGAAATTCTCACCTTCCTGCTCGAGCGCGCCACCGTCACCGGCCTGCCCGCCGACCGCAGCGGCGGTTCGGTGGCGGCCTTCTGCCACCTGTACATGCCGCTGATGCACCGCCAGGGCTTCGTCGCGCCGAACCTCGGCGAGCGGCCGCCGGAGGCCAGCCCCGGCGGCTTCGTGATGAACTCGCAGCCCGGTCTGTACGAGTCGGTGCTGGTGCTCGACTACAAGAGCCTGTACCCGTCGATCATCCGCACCTTCCTGATCGATCCGCTGGGGCTGATCGAGGGCATGCGCCACCCCGAGGACAGCGAATCGGTGCCGGGCTTTCGCGGTGCGCGTTTCTCGCGCACCCGGCATTGCCTGCCGGCCATCGTCGAGAGCGTCTGGCAGGGCCGCGAGACGGCCAAGCGCGAGGGCAACGCGCCGCTGTCGCAGGCGCTGAAGATCATCATGAACGCCTTCTATGGCGTGCTCGGCTCCAGCGGCTGCCGCTTCTTCGACCCGCGCCTGGCCTCCTCCATCACCCTGCGCGGCCACGAGATCATGCGTCGGACCCGCGAGCTGATCGAGGCCGAAGGCCATGCGGTGATCTACGGCGACACCGATTCCACCTTCGTTTGGCTCAGGCGCGCCCATGGCGAGGACGAGGCGGCGCAGATCGGCCGCGCCCTGGTGCAGCGCGTCAACCAGTGGTGGCGCGAGCACCTGCGCCGCGAGTACGACCTGGAGAGCGCGCTGGAACTGCAGTTCGAGACCCATTACAGCCGCTTCCTGATGCCGACCATCCGCGGCGCCGAAGAGGGCAGCAAGAAGCGCTACGCCGGCCTGGTCGTGGCACCGGACGGCAGCAGCGAGATGGTCTTCAAGGGCCTGGAAACGGTGCGTAGCGACTGGTCGCCGCTGGCCCGGCAGTTCCAGCGCGAGCTGTACCTGCTGATCTTCAACCGCCAGCCCTACCAGGACTATATCCGCGACTACGTGCGTCGCACCCTGGCCGGCCAGCTCGATGAGCTGCTGATCTACCGCAAGCGCTTGCGCCGCCGCCTGGACGACTACCAGCGCAATGTGCCGCCGCATGTGCGCGCCGCGCGCATGGCCGACGCATACAACGACCAGCACGGCCGCCCGCGCCAGTACCAGAACGGCGGCTGGATCAGCTATGTGATCACCCTGGCCGGCCCCGAACCGCTGGAATCCCGGCGGGCGAGCATCGACTACGAGCATTACCTGACCCGCCAGCTGCAGCCGGTGGCCGACGCCATCCTGCCGTTCGTCGGCGACGACTTCGCCCGCCTGGTTGGCGGCCAGCTCGGCCTGTTCTGAGGCCGGCGCAACTGCGCCGCCCCGCCAAGTTCGCCGGCGTAACCCGCTAGTTCTGCGAGACGGTGGATGAGGCCTTATCCACCTTCAATAGCGATGGCGGATAAAAACCGTAGATCCTGTGTTGATGCGCAAGCCTCGCAGGACGTAGACATCGTAGGAGCGGGCCATGCCCGCGATGCTTTTTGCAGGCCCGAAGCCTGGATAAGCCTTGGCGCCATCCGGGAAATCCCCCGGATTACGCTGCAGCTGAACCCGGCTACAAAATCCGCTTACATCGCGGCGCGGAGCAATGGCAGGTACGCGGGGCTCTCGGAAATCGAGTTATGGCCCTTGCCCGGGATCACCTCGAGCCTAGCCACGCCGGGCGGGAAATGCCGGTAGAGCGCCTCGGTACTGGCACGCGGGATGATTTCATCGTGCTCGGCCGCGACCAGCAGGGTCGGCACCCGGATTCGCGCGGCGTAGGTGGTTGATTCGAACTTGTCCTTGAGCAGCCACTTGATCGGCAGGTAGGGAAACTGCCGCGTGGCGAACCCCAGCAGGCTGTCGAACGGCGTGATCAACACCAGGCGCGAGGCCGGGCGCTGGCTGGCCAGACGCACGGCGACCCCCGAGCCCAGGCTGCGGCCCATCACCACGATCCGCGGGTGCGCGGCGTGCACCCGGTCGAACAAGGCCAGGGCATCGCGCTGGATCGCCTCCTCGGAGGGCGACCCGGTGCTGCCGCCATAGCCGCGGTAGTGCATCAAGTAGAGCGCGTGCTCGGGAAAGGCCTGAGCGAACTCGGGCAGGTTCAGCGAAACGTCCTCGGCATTGCCGCCGAAGTAGATCAAGGCATTCGGGCCGGCGTGCGGCCGGACCGATACCAGCACCTCGCCATCGTCCACCGCCAGCCTGAGCAGGGTGTCGGGGTGACTGATGGCAAGCGGTTGCGGGAAATAGATGAGGCTGCGCTGAAACACCCACACAGCCGCACAGATCGCCACGTAGAAGGCGGCAAGTATTGCCAGGAGCGGGAGTATTCGCGACATGCGCTTAGCCTCGCATCGGCTATGCAGCCGGGCTGAATGACTGCGACGGAGCGCGTGCAGCGCTTGTGGAACAATCCAGCACTTGCGCGAAACCGACGCCGGGCGTTTGCAGGCGGCCGCAGCAGCAGACGCGGATTGATCACAACCGCTCACAGCTTCAGCATAGGTTTATCCGCCCGGCCCCGCTAAGCTCGGTGTGTCATCCCAGAATCGAACCCTCACAGGAGCTTTCATGAGCATTACCCGATACGAAACCAGCGCACGCATGAGCCGAGTCGTGGTGCATAACCAGACCGCCTATTTGTGCGGGCAGGTGGCAGAAGACCGCAGCGCCGGAATTGAGGAGCAAACGCGGACCATGCTGGCCAAGGTCGATACGCTACTGGCATCGGTCGGCAGCAATCGCCAACAGATTCTGTCCGCCACCATCTACATCAAGGACATGAGCCTGTTCGCCGAGATGAACAGCGTGTGGGACAGCTGGGTGCCGTCAGGCTTCGCCCCCGCTCGCGCCTGTGTAGAAGCAGCGATGGCCAGCCCCGAATTGCTGGTAGAAATTTCCGTGATTGCAGCCGTCAGCCGTTGATGGCAGGCGAACCGTTGCGCGGTTGCTGAGCGCGGATTCGGCCGCTCAACATCCGGCGCGGTGCGTAGGGCGAACCGTTCGGAGCGTAGCGACAACCCGCCGGATTGTGTGTCGTACCTGCCATCCATGGCGCGCTGCCTGCGGGTAGGGCGGCCTCGGAGCGCAGCGACAGCCCGCCAGCTTGGTGCCGCGCCGGTGAACCCTGGTGCACTGCCTGCGGCGAGTGACACCCTACGGATCGTGGACTGCTCGAAGTATTGGGACGGAGCGCAGGGCGTAACTTCGTCGAGACGGTCGCAGTAGGCGAGCGTTTGTTCACAGCCTCCCAGCGTTTTGCACCACCGCCCCGCTCCGCTACCCTCACGGCATACCTCAGCGCAAGAAGGATCTCCCCATGTTTCGCATCACTGCCCTCGTTGCCGGCCTGGCCCTGTCTGCCAGCGCCTTCGCCCTGTCGCTCGCCGACCTGTCCCAGCAGGACGCCAGCGGCGGGCTCAAGGACGCCTTGATCCAGGGCGCCCAGGTGGCGGTCAAGCAACTGGGCACGCCCGGCGGCTTCAGCAACAACCCACAGGTGCGCATCGAACTGCCGGGCAACCTCGGCAAGGTGGCAAAAACCATGCAGATGATGGGCATGGGTGCCCAAGTGACCCAACTGGAAACCAGCATGAACCAGGCCGCCGAAGCCGCCGTCCCCCAGGCCCAGGCGCTGCTGGTGGATGCGGTGAAGAAGATGACCGTGCAGGACGCCAAGAGCATCCTCGCCGGTCCGCAGGATTCGGCCACCCGATACCTGAACCAGAGCAGCCGCGAACAGATCCGCGCGCGCTTCCTGCCGATCGTCAAGCAGGCCACCGACCAGGTCGGCCTGGCCCAGCAATACAACACCTTCGCCGGCCAGGCCGCGAGCTTCGGCGTGATCGACGCGAAGAGCGCCACTATCGAGAATTACGTCACCGAACAGGCGCTGGACGGCCTGTTCGCGATGATCGCCCAGCAGGAAGCCAGCATCCGCCAGAATCCGGCGGCTGCGGCGACCAGTTTGGCCAAAAAGGTGTTCGGGGCGCTGTAGGAAGGCAGATGTGAAAAAGGCCAGATTTGGGTCTGGCTTTTTTGTGGGCGGAGAAGACCCTTGGTTATGGAACAATATGTCTGGCGCCCCTCTGCCCTGCATAGCCCTGCGCGTCTGGCCGGTGTGGTTGGGCGGGGATGTGCTGGAAGTTGATCTGGGGACGAGGAGCACGGCGACAGCCCGCCGGATCCGCGCTTGCGTGCTATCCATGGTGCACCGCCTGCGGCGAGTGACCGCCTACGGGCCAGTCGACCCCGGCAGCCACTCAAAAACACGAAAGTCGTTGCGCCGGATTGCCGGTCGCAGGTCAGGATCGTACTGCCGTTGCATGCGGGTCAATTGCAGGATTCTCCTAGCAGATCGGCTACCCTGATCAGTACCACTACCAGTAGAGACCCCCATGCCGACCACGCTTGTCCCCCGACTACTAGCCGCCGCTCTAGCCGTCACCCTTTGCTGCACTCAGCTGGCTGTGGCGCAGGCCGCAACGGCTGCCGGGCAGCCGCCTATCCGCGTGGGTTATCTCGAGTTCCCGCCCTATACCTATACCGACGAGCAGGGTCAGCCGGCCGGACATTTGCTCGATTTCCTGCAGCTGGTGGCGCAACAGGCCGGCTATCGGACACAATTTACCGAATACCCCACCAACCGCCTGTTCAAGTCGATGGAAACTGGCCAAATCGAGATGAGCCCCTCGCTGATCCGCCATCCGCTGATGTCGGCATACACCTTGCGTAGTCGCTATCTGGTTGCCCGGGTGATGCTCAATCTGTACTACAAGGATCACCCGCCACCGGCCCAACTGGAGGATTTACGCGATGTCCGGGTGCTGCGCATCCAGGGCCTGAGGTATCCCGGCTCGCCGCTGGCGGCCCTGGCCAGGAAGCCGGCCAATGGCATCGTTCTAGTAACAGCCCCCACCCATGTAGCGGCGGTGCAGATGATGGAGTTGCACCGGGCCGACTACCTGCTCGATTACCTGGATCCGGCGGAGGCGGCTTTCAAGGAGAGCAAGCTACCGGTGCTACCCTCGGTGACGCTGCTGCAGCAGGACTTCACCATCGCCTATGCCATGGCTTCGCCCCGCGCCAGCCAGCTGCGCGACGACCTGGACCGGGCTATCGACCAGTTGCGGGCGAAGGGTGCCTTGCCGGAGCGATATGACGAGGTCTTTCCATACGACAGCGAAGTCGTCAGCCCGCCTCCGCTCCACTAGACCGGCTGTAGTCCTTCAGGGCCCGAGGCGGCGCACGCAGACGATGATTGGCGGCCTCTTCGCTGCCTGTCACCCACCTCCCCCGATGATCAGTCGGGAACTATCGTCTCTTTGGGAGGCAATAGTCGAGATACCAGGATGGGTTGAGCGCAGCGATACCCATCAACCCGGCGGACAAACAACCGCATGGGTATCTCTCAACCCATCCGGTGGTTATTTGGCTGTTTGTCTTCAATCCTGAATTCAACAAAACAGCCGGCTCAGCACCTGAAGGTCGTCTCCTCGCCGCCCTCCGGGTCAGTGCAGGTCACGGTGGCGGTGCGGAAATTCAGGTCGACATACAGGTGACAGCAATGCTCGCCGGAGCGCCAGCCCATGGACACGCTCGACACGTTCGACTGGTGCAGCTCGAACTCGCCGGCAAAGGCCGGGTGGGTCGAGCGCAGCTCCATCAGGCTCAGCAGACGCTGCACCACGGGCGCTTGCAAGGCCTGCTCGGCCTCGTCCAGGGAATAGTAGTGGCGGTTGATTTCCCGCGCCTCGCCGGTTTCCTCCAGCAGCTCGGTGTCGTTGTGGCCCGCCAGCAAGCCGACGTAGTAGACCTGCGGAATGCCGGGGGTAAAGAACTGGATCGCCCGGGCGGCGATGTAGGCGTCCTCGTTGCCCTGCAGGGCATCGAAGAAGGTACAGGTGAGCTGGTAGATCGCGCCGACGCTGTGCACGTTGGCGGCCGAACGGCGCAGGATGGGGTCGGCGCTGCGTTCCGAGACGTTCTGGATCAGCGCCTCGATATGCTCGCGCGGAAGAATTTCCTCCACATCGGGAATGCAGATGCCGTCGTGGGTATCGAGCACGGTGATCTGGTTGTGCGGGCACATGCGCAGCCAGGACTTGAGGTACTGGCTGTTGCCGTCGAGCAGCGTGTACAGCAGCAGGGGCGGCAGCGCGAAGGCATAGGACCACATGCCGCGCGCCGAGATGGCGTACTGCCAACTCGGGTGGTCGTGCACCTCCGGGAGTATCTCAATGCCATTGCTCGCCGCCGTGCTCTTGAACCAGTCGAGGATCTGCCACACCTGCGGCTCGACCAGAAAGCAGCTGGTGCCGATCTTCTTGGTGGTGTAGCCGAAGGCATCCAGACGCAACAGCTTGACCCCGCGCTCGGCGAGAAAGGTGATGGTGTCGGCCATCATCTGGTAGGTCACCGGCGAGTCGTAGTTGAGGTCGATTTGGCGCTCGGTGAAGGTGCACCAGACCCGCCCGGTGGTGCCGTCGGCAAAGGTGATATCGCGGAACGGTTCCTTTTCCTTGCGGATGTGGATCTTGGCCAGGTCGTCCGGGCCGATCTCGCCCAGGCTGTCGACATCGACGAACATCTCGGCCCACTCCGAGGCCTTGCCCTTTTCCAGGTAGTCCTGGAACTCCGGCGAGTCATCGGCCAGGTGATTGAGTACCAGATCCAGACAGACGTCGTAGTGCGCGGTCAGGCGCTCGATGTCAGCCCAATCGCCCAGCGCCGGGTCGATGCGCTTGTGTGTCAGCGGCGAGAAACCACTGTCGGCATTCGACGGAAAGGGCGGCAGAACATGCACCCCGCCCACCGCGCGACCGAGCTTGTGCTCGACGAAATTGGCCAGGTCAGCCAGG
The DNA here is from genome assembly GCF_041601375.1 of Pseudomonas sp. GTDB lineage: Bacteria > Pseudomonadota > Gammaproteobacteria > Pseudomonadales > Pseudomonadaceae > Aquipseudomonas. The sequence continues at coordinate 10,768 of NZ_JBFIIG010000020.1, forward strand.
TCCGCACCGATGCGGTCGGGATAGGCGATCAAGTGGACGGTATTTTTCAGCGGCATGCGAAGTCTCCCTGAATTCATGCAATTTAGTGCAACCCATGCAATGAGCAGCAGAAGACAAACCAGCGCAGGAATCAGGCCTGCAACGCAACGGATTCACGCGCAAAAGACCACGCCTGCCGGCAACTGCCTGCAACAACGGTAACAGCTTGAGCCCGAGATGTGGGCGGACAGCGCCCGCCAGCATCGGTTCGGCGCCGCGCAGAACGGGGCTAACAGAGGGATTTGTAGCGCCAACGCCATCGGCGAATGCCTGGCGGTGTGCACTGCACTTGGCAACTTATTCGGCTACCTGAAGGGCGGCGTCGACCCTTCGGCCTGGCAGAACCGGCATACCCACATAGGCCCTACAAAAAACGCCGCTCACTTGAGCCAAGTGAACGGCGTTGCTCGGCGCAGCGGGCGGGTTAAACCGTCGGGCCTGGCTCTTGCTTGACCCGGAACCAGGCGGCATAGAGCGCCGGCAGGAACAGCAGGGTCAGCGCCGTGGCGACCACCAGGCCACCCATGATCGCCACCGCCATCGGCCCGAAGAACACGCTGCGCGACAGCGGGATCATCGCCAGCACCGCCGCCAGGGCGGTCAGCACGATGGGGCGGAAGCGCCGCACCGTGGCTTCGATGATGGCGTTCCAGCTGTCCAGGCCGGCGCTTCTGTCCTGCTCGATCTGGTCGACCAGGATCACCGAGTTGCGCATGATCATGCCGGACAGGGCGATGGTGCCGAGCATGGCGACGAAGCCGAACGGCTGACGGAAGATCAGCAGGAACAGGGTCACGCCGATCAGCCCCAGGGGCGCGGTGAGGAACACCATGGCCGAACGCGAGAAGCTTTTCAGCTGCAGCATCAGCAGGGTCAGCACCACCACGATGAACAGCGGCACCCCGGCATTCACCGAGGCCTGCCCGCGCGTCGAATCCTCCACGGTGCCGCCGACGTCGAGCAGGTAACCGTCGGGCAGCGCCGCGCGGATCGGCTCCAGGGTCGGCAGGATCTGCTTGACCAGGCTGGCCGGCTGCTCTTTCCCGTAGACGTCGGCGCGCACGGTGACGGTCGGCAGGCGGTTGCGGTGCCAGATCACCCCTTCCTCGAAACCGTATTCGAGGATGGCGATCTGCGCCAGCGGCACGCTCATGCCATTTTCGGTGGGCACCGCCAGGCTCGGCAGCAGCCCGAGTTGCTGGCGCTCGCTGCGCGTGCCGCGCAGGAGGATCTGGATCAGTTCGTTGCCTTCGCGGTACTGGCTGACCGGCGCACCGGTCAGCGAGCTCTGCAGGAAGCGCGACAGGTCGGCGGTGCTCACGCCCATGACGCGGGCGCGCTCCTGGTCGATGTTCAGGCGCACCACCTTGCTCGGCTCCTCCCAGTCCAGGTGGACGTTGGCCACGTGCGGATTGTCGCGCACCTTGTCCGCCACTTCACGGGCTAGCGCGCGAACCTCGTCGATATGCTCGCCGGAGACGCGAAACTGCACCGGATAGCCGACCGGCGGGCCGTTCTCCAGGCGCGAGATGCGCGTGCGCAGGGTCGGGAACTCCTCGCGCAGGGTGTCGATCAGCCAACTGCGGATCTGTTCGCGTTCCTCGATGCTGTTCGCCAGCACCACGAACTGGGCGAAGCTGGCGGCCGGCAACTGCTGGTCGAGCGGCAGGTAGAAGCGCGGCGAGCCGGTGCCGACATAGGCCACGTAGTTGTCGATGCCGGCGTGGCCGTCGAGCAGTTGCTCGAGACGCTCGACCTGCTCTGCGGTGGCGTTCAAGGAGGCGCCTTCGCCGAGCTTGAGGTCGACCATCAGTTCCAGGCGCCCGGAGGCCGGGAAGAACTGCTGGGGCACGAAGCGGAACAGCATGAGCGAGGCGACGAACAGCGCGAGGGTCAGCACTATCACCGTCTTGCGCCGGCGCACGCACCACTGCACGGTGCGCCGCACGCGCTGATAGAACGGCGTCGAGTAGGGATCATGGCCCGCGGCGCTGCCACCATGCTTGGCCGCGTGCAGCTTGGCCAGGTCCGGCAGCAGCTTGGCGCCCAGATAGGGCACGAAGACCACCGCGGCGATCCACGATACCAACAGGGCGATGGTCACCACCTGGAAGATCGAGCGGGTGTACTCGCCGGTGCCGGACATCGCGGTGGCGATCGGCAGGAAGCCGGCGGCGGTGATCAGGGTACCGGTGAGCATCGGGAAGGCGGTGCTGGTCCAGGCGAAACTGGCGGCCTTGAGGCGGTCGTAACCCTGCTCCATCTTGATCGCCATCATCTCCACGGCAATGATCGCGTCGTCGACCATCAGGCCCAGCGCCAGCACCAGTGCGCCGAGGGAGATCTTGTGCAGACCGATGCCCAGGTAGTACATGGCGGCGAAGGTCATCGCCAACACCAGCGGGATCGACAGCGCCACCACCAGGCCGGTGCGCAGGCCGAGGGAGAAGAAGCTCACCAGCAGGACGATGATCACCGCCTCGGTGAGCACACGGATGAACTCGCCGACACCGGTCTTCACCGCCGCCGGTTGATCGGAGACTTTGCGCAGCTGCATGCCGGCCGGCAGGGTTTCCTGCAGGCGGGCGAAGTCGACTTCCAGGGCCTCGCCCAGCACCAGGATGTCGCCGCCGGCCTTCATCGACACCGCCAGGCCGATGGCGTCCTCGCCCATGAAGCGCATGCGCGGCGCCGGTGGGTCGTTGAAGCCGCGCTTGACCTCGGCCACATCGCCGATGCGGAAGCTCCGCTCGGCCACCCGGATCGGGAAGTTGCGGATCTCCTCGACCGACTCGAAGCGCCCGGTCACCCGCAGCTGCACCCGGTCCGAGACGGTTTCGAAGAAGCCGGCCGCCGCCACCGCGTTCTGCTCTTCCAGCGCCTGCTGCACCACGGCCAGCGGCAGGCCGAGGGTGGCCAGCTTGGTGTTGGACAGCTCGATCCAGATCTTCTCGTCCTGCAGGCCGAGCAGCTCGACCTTGCCGACGTCCTTGACCCGCTGCAGTTGCAGCTGCACGCGGTCGGCATAGTCCTTGAGCACCGCGTAGTCGAAGCCTGCGCCGGTCAGCGCGTAGATGTTACCGAAGGTGGTGCCGAACTCGTCGTTGAAGAACGGCCCCTGAACGCCCGGCGGCAAGGTGTGGCGAATGTCGCCGACCTTCTTGCGCACCTGATAGAACAGGTCGGGGATATCCTTGGAGCGCATCGAGTCGCGCGCCATGAAGGTCACCTGGGACTCGCCGGGACGCGAGAAGGACACGATCTTGTCGTACTCGCCGGTCTCCATCAGCTTCTTTTCGATGCGCTCGGTGACCTGGCGGGCGACTTCCTCGGCGCTCGCTCCCGGCCAACTGGTGCGCACCACCATGGCCTTGAAGGTGAACGGCGGGTCTTCGCTCTGGCCCAGCTTGGTATAAGAAATACCGCCGACTACGGCCAGCAACAGCATGATGTAGAGCACGATCTGACGATTGCGCAGCGCCCAGGCGGACAGGTTGAAATCCATCGGGGGCTACTCCTTCGCTGCCAGCTTGACCATGCGGTTAGCACGGTCGACCGGGCGCACCTGCTGGCCTTCGCGCAGCACCTGCACGCCGGCGGCGACCACCCAGTCCTGCGCCTGCAGGCCCTCCAGCACCGGCACGCTGTTCTCGGCATAGGCACCGATGCGCACATGCGTGCGCTTGAGCGTGGAATCCTTGGGATCGACCACCCAGACATAGGGCTGGCCTTTCTCCGCGGTCAGCGCCGACAGCGGCACCGACAGCGGCACTTCGCCGTTGTGGGCGATGAACACCCGCGCGCTCTGGCCCAGCTCGGCCGGCACCTCACCTGCGCTGAAGGCCACGCGCGCGGCAAAGGTGCGCGACTGCGAGTCGGCCGCCGGGGATATCTCGCGAATCCGCCCGGGGAAACGCCGATCCGGCTGCGACCAGAGTTCGACCGCCACTGGCTGGCCGACCTTGAAGCGCTCGAAGGCTTGCTCGGGCAGGCTGATCGAGACTTCACGCTCGCCATCGGCGGCCAGGGTGAACACCGTCTGCCCCGCCGCCACCACCTGGCCGACCTCGACCATGCGCCGGGCGATCACGCCGTCCTGCGAGGCGCGCAGCACCGCGTAACCGGCCTGATTGCTGGCCACGTCGAACTCGGCCTTGATCTGCTTGAGGCGCGCCTGACCGGAGCGATAGAGGTTCTCGGAATTGTCGTATTGCGAGCGGCTGACCAATTGGCGCGCCAGCAGGGTCTGGTAGCGGTCACGCTCGGCGCGCACCAGCTGCAGATTGGCCTCGGCCGCGGCGACTTGCGCGCGCATGGCCTCGAGCTGCAAGCGCACATCCTGCGGATCCAGCTCGGCCAGCGGCTGATCCTTGCGCACATGATCACCCACCTCGACCAGGCGCTTGGCCACCTTGCCAGCGATGCGGAAGGCCAGCTCGGGCTCCAGGCGCGCACGCACCTCTCCGGCATAGGCGTCCATCATTTCAGTCGCAGGTTGCGGCTGCACCACCATGGCGGGACGGATAGACTGCTCGACCGGCTCACCATTACCACAGGCAGCGAGCAGAGCGATGAGACTGATGAACAAGGCATGGCGCAACATGACGAGTGACCTTTCGCGAAGGTTTGGAATATTTGTACCGACGCGTATAGTAAAAATAGCAAACTCACCAGTCCAGTATTAAAAGCAGCCAATGCCAAACAAGTTGTTACCGTCCAGCGGCCCCGGCCGCCCAAAAGACCTCGTCAAGCGTCAGGCCATCCTGGAAGCGGCGAAAACACTGTTCCTGCGCCACGGTTACGACGGCAGCAGCATGGACGCCATCGCCGCCGAAGCCGGGGTATCCAAGCTCACGGTGTACAGCCACTTCACCGACAAGGAGACCCTGTTCTCCGCTGCGGTGAAGGCCAAGTGCGAGGAGCAGCTGCCCGAGCCGGTCTTCGAACTAGCGGACGGCGTGCCGATCGAAACCGTGCTGCTGAACATCGCCCGCGGCTTCCACACCCTGATCAACAGCCGCGAATCGGTGGACATGCATCGGCTGATGATGGGCCTGGCCAGCCAGGACCCGAAGCTGTCGCTGATGTTCTACGAAGCCGGCCCGCAGCGCCTGCTCCGCGAGATGGAGGGTCTACTGAGCAAGGCCGACCAGGCCGGTCAGTTGCGCATTGCCGATGCGCACAGCGCCGCCGATCAGTTCTTCTGCCTGATCAAGGGTGGCGCCAACTTCCGCCTGCTGATCGGCTGCGCCGGCCCGCAGCAAGGCGCAGACGCCGAACGCCATGTGCAGAACACGGTGGCGATGTTCCTGCGCGCCTATCGGCCGGACTGAGAGCTTGTTGGGTACAGCCTCCCCCGGGCTGCATCCGGGCTACGTGGTACTACCGTAGGGCGGGTGCAACCCGCCGTGTTTGTCGCCACTGGCGGGTTGCACCCGCCCTACGGCTGTTCGGCCGAGTTCCGCGAAGCCCGGCATCGCCCGCACGAGCTGGCCCAGTTCGTAGCCCGAATGCAATCCGGGGAGATCCCGCGCCTACAAACCGCTCCCGGATTGACTCCGCGCGAGCCTATTGCCCACTGCGCGGCTTGAAGCTTGAAGCTTGAAGCTGCCTCACGCTTGCAGCTTCCTCAACGGATAGATGTCATAGCGGCTGGATTTGCCTTCCAGCGCATAGCCGGGTTTGCCGCCGTCAATGATCGGCGCCTTGCGCGGGCGCTTGACCACCACCCGGTGGCTGGCCAGGGCCAGGGCGGCCTGAAGCAGCGCCGGGGCATCCAGGTCGTCACCGACGAAAGGGCGGAACAGGCGCATTTCCTTCTTCACCAACGCGCTTTTGTCGCGATGGGGGAACATCGGGTCGAGGTAGATCACCTGCGGCGGCTCGCCCTGCCACGCGTTCATCAGCTCGATCGCGTTGCCGGTCAGCAGGCGCATCCGCGCCACGATCGGACCGACATCCCGGTCGCTGGCGGCGCGGGCCAGGCCATCCTCCAACAGGGCGGCGATCAGCGGTTGTCGCTCGACCAGGGTCACGTTGCAGCCCAGGCTGGCCAGGACGAAGCCGTCGCGACCGAGTCCGGCGGTGACATCCAGCACCCGCGGGCGCACGCCCGGCTGCACGCCCACCGCCTTGGCGATCATCTGCCCGGTGCCGCCGCCGAACAGCCGGCGATGCGCCACCGCGCCCTCGACGAAATCCACCCGCACCGGCCCCGGCGCCAGCGGTCCCAACTCGACCAGCTGCAGCCCCTGCTCGCCCAGTTGCAGGGCAAATTGGGCCTCGCCCTCCTGCGCCAACCCCAGGCGCTCGGCCCATGCAGCAGCGTCATCGGCCAGATGCGCGGCCAGGGCTTGCATGCGAATTGTGGCACCAGGCCGTACGTCATTCATCGGGAAGTCTGCTCAAAAAATAGGCAATTCGACCTGGATACGGTCGATCATCGTTGACCCGACATTCTGCCAGACCCGACAGGTTCCGGCCGCAGCGAGTTCGCCCTGTTTGCGCCGATTTCCCTGGCGCAACCTCGTAACAGCCTCCTAGCGGCACATGCGGAACAGCCCCATATCGACATGCAAGTGATCGCGATGGACGGCGTTGTACTCCGGCCCGAGGGTGACATTGAAGCTGGCGCAAGCGCCTTCATGCACCAGGCGCAAGAAGCGCGCGGCCTCGCCCTCTCCCGGCCAGTCGCGCAGCACGCTGATGCGCCGACCGTCCTGCAGGTGAAAGCCGACGATATCCAGGGCATTAGCCGAGGCATGCTGGCTGCGGCGCTGGCTACCCGCGATGCTGCGGCAGGCGAAGCTGCCGACATGCTCGACCCGCACCACCGGCTGACCGAACACCTCCTGCGCGGCAGGCTGCAAGGCATGCCCCTCGAACAGGGCAAAGGCCGCCGCCAGCGGGCAGGTGGCGATAAAACTGCTGCTGAAACGCACCCCGGAGGCCTGCACCCGCAGGGCATTCTGCAGCGGGCAATCCACCGCCGGACTGCTATCGGGAAGCGCCGTGTAACGCAGCGGCGACGTGGCCAGGGCCTGCTGACAGAGCACCGGGTCATCCTCCAGACGCCAGAGCTTGAAAGGTGTCAGCAGGTTCGGCGTGGCCCTGATATCCAGTGGCACCCGGGGATTCCAGCGCGCAGGCACATCGAGCCACTGTTGATAGACCGCCAGCGGCACGCCAAACAAACTCAACAACACAAGCACCATCAGCACACGACGCAAACCCTACCCCGCTCAGAGGTTGTGAAAATATCGAGCGCCGTAGCGAGACCGTCTCCAGGCGTTCGTAGTGCAACGCTGCAGCGGTCGCTTGGAGGCGGCCGCAGTAGGCGAGAGTTTTTTCACAAGCTCTCAAGCCTTGAACAGGTTGTTGATGCGCTCGAACGGCATGCCCTGGCCGGTCGCCACCAGGCTGCCGCGAGTGGCCAATTCCTGCGCCGCCTGGAAGAAGGCGCCATAGGCGACTCGCGCCAAACCGGAGCCGAGACTGACGCGTTTCACCCCCAGCTCGGCCAGCTCATCCAGCGACAAGCGCAGACTGGGCGAGCCCACCAGAACATTGACCGGGCGCGGCGCCACGGCCGTGACCAGCGCCAGGATTTCCTCGCGGCTAGTCAGGCCCGGCGCATAGAGCACATCGGCGCCCGCCTCGGCGTAAGCCACCAGGCGGCGGATGGTGTCGTCCAGATCGGGGTGGCCATGCAGGTAATTTTCCGCCCGCGCCGCCAGGGTGAAGGGGAATGGCAGGCAGCGGGCTGCCGCGACCGCCGCGCGGATCCGCTCGACCGCCAGTTCGAAGGGATAGATCGGCGACTGCGCATCCCCCGTGGCATCCTCGATGGAACCGCCAACCAGGCCGATCTGCGCCGCCAGGGCGATGGTTTCGGCGCAGTGCTGCGGTTCATCGCCATAGCCGTTCTCCAGGTCGGCGGCCACCGGCAGCGGCGTCGCCTCGACGATAGCGCGAGCGTTAGCCAGGGCCTCCTCGCAACTGACCGCGCCTTCTGCATCGCAGCGGCCCAGGGAAAAGGCCAATCCGGCACTGGTCGTAGCCAGCGCCTCGAAGCCCAGGCCCGCGAGCATCTTCGCCGACCCCGCATCCCAGGGATTGGGCAGCACGAACAACCCTTCGCGCTGGTGCAAGGCGCGAAACGCCTCGCCACGCGCCAGCTGATTAGACATATCGATCGCTCCTGTTTCGATTTCTAGATGGGTGCACCTTAGATCAGACTCCTGCGCCGCAACAGCCTCCAGGCAGGCCAAACTATCCAGCCGCGACACCCGCGCCTGCGGCCCCTGCTCGCCCAGTCGCCTGGCAAATTGCGCGGCGCCAGTTGGAAGGCAGCCCCGGGCCGCAGCGTACTCGGCCAGGTGCGGGCCAGGGCTTGCGTACGAATTGTGGCGCCAGGCCATGGGTTACTCATCGGGAAATTCGCGGAAAAAATCTTCAACCCGGCCGCCAAGCGGCCGATAACCAAGTGCGCGGCATTTCTACAGACTTGGCCCCTGGCGGCCGCACCGAGTGACTCATGGTTAATGGCGTTACCGCTTCCAGCACCGCGCTGACGGCCCTTGGCAGCAACCCGAGCCGCAGCAGCCCGGCAGACATCCGCGCCTACCTGGATTTCCAGATCCTCTTGAGCCGGGTGACCGCGGGCCCGCAGCCGGTGGTTGCCGAGGCCACGACAGCCGGCCCCGAGCAGGCGTCGGCCCCAGCACAGGCCCATGGCGAACCGGACAGCGGCTTCAAGCAATTGATCGCACAACGCCAGGTCGAGCTGAGCACCAGACTCAATGCCGAGCCCGCGAAAGTCGATCGCTTGACCCTGATGCTGCTCGCCGATGCGTTCAGTGCCGGCAGCCAGTCTGCCCCCGGCGAGTCCGCGCCGCCCTATCCGCTCAGCCTGGTGTGAGCGCGGCGCTCTTGCTGTTAACGCCGATTGTGTGAAGCGGCGCGAAAACGCCCCGGGGAAATCTCGAAAAACTCGCGAAAGCAGCGGCGGAAGTGCGAAATGCTGACAAAGCCGCTGGCGACGGCGATATCGGCCAGCGACTTGTTGGTCTGCTGCAGCAACTGCCGGGCGCGGGTCAAGCGCAGCTCCAGGCTGTAACGCGAGGGCGTTGCATTGACGTGGCGGCAGAACAGGCGTTCGAGCTGACGCCTGGAAATCCCCACGCAGCTGGCCAGCTCATCCACCGTCAGCGGCTCGTCGATATTGTTGTGCATCAGCTCCAGCGCCGTTTTCAACGTCTGCGGCAGGGTCGGGTCGTAGTCGACGGCCACCACCGACACATCCAGGACTTCCTGCATGGTGTCGCAGCTCAGCACTTGCTCGATGGCATTCACCAGGTTGCTGCCACTGCCGCGGCGCACCACTTCCAGCATCATGCCCAGCGAGCTGTTGGCACCGGCACAGCTGATCCGCTGGCGATCCAGCACATAGGCATGGCTGGACAACTTCACCTTGGGGAACAGCTCGGCGAGCATCGCCCGCCCATCCGGATGGAAGGCGCAGTCGTAACCATCCAGCAGCCCCGCCTCGGCGAGAAAATAGGCGCCGTTCCACAAGCCGCCGAGCATGGCGCCGGCGGCGTCGGCCGATCTGAGCTTGGCCCTGAGCAGTGGATCGGCCTGCAGGCGCACCCGGAAACCACCGCAGACGACCAGGATGTCCTGCCGCCTCTCGTCCATCTCCTCCAGGCGGCAGCCGGCCGAAATGGCGATGCCCAGATCGCTGACCACCACCTCGCTCGCGCCACCGACCACCAGCACCTCATAGAGCGGCGTCGGGCTCATCAGGTTGGCGGTGACCAGGGCGTCCACCGCCCCGGTGAAAGCCATCATCGAAAAGTTATCCAGCAGCACGAAGGCAACCCGCTGCAGCGGCAGCTCCGGCACACCGTCCCTCTTGGCGAGGTGCGCCATATTCTTGTTCTTCAGCAAGCTCTCGAAGGAGGATCGCATGTCATAACTCGCAGGCAGTGAAGCGTCTACGCAGTAGTTAACCATAGGCAGTCATCGCGCATCACCTGCGAGCCGACAATGCAGCGCGGCGGCCCGGCCGCTCGCGCAGGCTCAGAACGGCAAGGGCAGCTTGGCGGTGCGCCCACCATCGACCACCAGCACCTGACCGGTGACGAAGGCGGCCTCGTCGGAGGCGAGGAACACCACCGCACCGCCGACGTCCTGCGGCGTGCCGGTGCGGCCCACCGGGTGCATGGCCAGCAGGCCCTTGCGCGCCCCGACCGGGTCGGCCTGGACATCGATGTAGGCGTTGCTCAGGTCCGAGTCGATCCAGCCCGGGGCGATGGCGTTGCAGCGCACCCCGTCGCGGCCCAGGTCCACCGCCAGGGCCCGGGTCAGACCGTGGATACCGGCCTTGGAGGCGCAGTAGGCGGCATGCTGCGGGTTGGCGCCGAGGCCTTCGATCGAGCCGATGTTGATGATGCTGCCACCGCCGCGCTGACGCATCTGCCCCAGTAGCTCGCGGGCGAGGAACACAGGCGCACGCAGGTTGACCACCATCATCCGGTCCCAGTCCTGCTCGCTCATGGCCTCGATCGGCTGCTCGAACATGAAGCCAGCGTTGTTCACCAGCACATCGATGCCGCCCATCAGCTCGGCCGCAGCCAGGGCGATCAGGCGCGGGGCGCCGGACTCGGCCAGGTCGGCCTCGACGAAGAACACCTCCGGGTTATTCGCCAGCTCCGCGTCCAGCGCCTGACGCTGGGCCACCAGCACCCGCGCGCCAGCGGCCAGGAGTTTCGCGGTGATGCCGCGGCCGATACCACGGCCGCCACCGGTTACCAGGGCATTTTTTCCAGTCATTAGCATGTTCGTCTCCTCAACCCGATACCGGCTTGGCGCCGGTGACCTCAAGAGTTTCACCGGCGATGTAGCGCGCCTCGTCCGAGGCCAGGAAGGCGATCACATCGGCGATGTCTTCCGGCTCGGCGATACGCCCCAGGGGTACGCTCTTGTTCAGTTCCTCGACGGCTTTGTCCGGGTCCAGGCCGCGGCGTTCGAAACCGCTGCGGATCATCGGCGTGTTGATCTCGTGCGGGCACACGGCATTGACCCGGATGCCCAGCGGCGCGCAGTCGCGGCCGAGGTTCTTGCTCAGCGCTGCCACCGCACCCTTGCTGGTGCAATAGGCGACGTGGCCGGGGCCTGGATAGACGCCCCACACCGAGGAGGTGTTGACGATGGCCGCGCCCTTGCGCCCCTTCATGTGCGGGATGGCTGCGCGGCAGATGTAGAACACCGCGTTGAGGTTGACGCCCATGGCGTCGAACCACATCTCGTCGGTGGTTTCCTCGATGGTGCCGCGCGGAATGATGCCGGCGTTGTTCAGCACGATGTCGAGCCCGCCGAAGCTTTCCACGGCCACACGGACCACGGCCTCGCAATAGCTCTTCTCACGCAGGTCGCCGGCCAGGTAGCTGACCTCGGCGCCGAGGGCGCGGGCCTGTTCGGCAATCCGTGCGCAACCAGCCTCGTCGCGGTCGGACAGCATCAGCCGCGCGCCCTCGCGGGCAAACAGCAGGGCCAGGGCCTGGCCGACACCGCCAGCGGCGCCGGTGATCAGGGTGACTTTCTCGGCGAATTTCATAGGGCAACCTCCTTGAGCTGGATTGATCCAGGCAGCGCCTGGGCGGCTTCGGTGTGGAACAGCAGCTGAAATAGAGCTGAGCAGTCGGCGCTGGCGGGCAGTTCGGCAACGGCCTGCTCGATGGCCTGACGTCGCTCGGCATCAAGGCTGACACCGGCCAGCAGGTGAAACTTGGCGCTGAATTCGGCCTGGGTCATGGCCGTGGCCGGGTCGCCCTTGGCTGCGGTGACTGGGCTGGTGAAGCCCTGGCCATCTTTGAGCGACACCGAGACCCGCGAGAGGATTTCATTGGGAAAGCGCGCCGACAGGTCGTCGGCCTCGACGATCTCGATGCGCCCGCTGACCGCGAGGATGTCGGCGGCGTGGATCGCCTCGCCAGTCACCTCCAGCGGGCCGACCTGGCCGCGGGCCACCAGGGCCGCCAGGGGGAAGGCCAGGGCGTACTGGGCCTCGTCGGCGTTGGCCGGGGTGTGGCCCTGCAGGCGCATGGACTCGTGGAAGGTCTCGACCTCAATGCGCTCGATGGCCTCGCCGGTGATCTGCGGGTGCTCGGCCAGCAGCGCGGTCATCGCGGTCAGCGCCGGCTGCGCCCAGCGGCACACCGGCCAGGGCTTGAAGTACTGGGCGTCGATCTCCCAGCGCTGACCGAGGTCGTGCCACTGGGCGGCCACCGCCGTGGTTTCGACCGTCTCGGCCGGCGCCCCGGTGACCCCGGCCTGGGCCAGCAGCAGCGCGTTGAGCCCGGCATGGGCACCGGCGCCGTGGGCGTCGCGCAGCATCGAGGGGTGATCGACCAGGCGCATCATCGGGCAGCGCGGGCCGAAGTACTCGGCGATGCCCAGGGCATGGCGGAAGGTCTGCTCGTCCAGCCCCAGCAGGCGGGTGCCGGCGCAGACCACGCCGAGCCCGGAAAAGGAGCCCGAGGCATGGTACTCGGGGGCGGTGGCCATCAGCGCGGCGCCGGCGCGCAGCGCGGTCTCGTAGCCGATGCACAGGACGCTGAGCAGCTCTTCGCCGCTGATCGCCCGGCCCTGCTCGCGGCAGGCGTCGACCAGCGCCAGCACGGCCGGCACCACGGTGGCGCCGGCATGGCCCTTGGAGGTGAAGTGGCCCTCGTGGGCATCCAGGCTGTCGACGCTGAAAGCGCCGGCCCAGGCTGCGCCCAGCGGGTGCACCGCGCGCCCGTCGAACAACAGGCGGCTGGCCATGGCGCCAGCCGGGTAATGGCTGACGGCATAGTGTTTGAGGGCCTGGCTGGTCTGGTTGTCGCGGGCGCCGGCGGCGACCCCGAGGATATCCAGCAGGCAGGTCTGCAGCAGCTCGCGGGTGTGTTGCGGCGCCTGGCTGAAAGTGAAATCACGGACGAACGAATAGAGCGACATGCGGCTTCTCCACAGACGAGATTCGAATCAACGGGATGAAAAAGACGCCCACTAGGGGCGCCAAAAAAGGGGTTGCAGCCTGAGCGAAGGACTCAGTTGGCGGCGGCGCGGGAAGCGGCCAGCCAGGTATCGAACTGCTCGCGGTGCGCGGCGACCCACTCGTCGGCATGGCGCTTGATGTCCTTCATGCTGTTCTCGCCATTTTGCATCTTCAGGTTCTGCGCGCTCTCGTCGTCAGCGGTGATCTGCACCTGGGAGAGGAACTTCAAGGCCGCCGGATTCTCTTCGGCGAAGTCCTTGTTCAGCACGGCCTTCACGGTATCCACGGCGAAGCCGAGGTTCTTGCCTTCGAAGCTGGTGTTGACTGTGTTGTCGCCGCCCGGCAGGTCGGTATGCGGCACTTCCAGCCAGACCACGTCCTTGCCCTCGACCAGCACACCGGCGATCCACTGCGGCACCCAGGTGAAGTAGAGGATCGATTCGCCTTGTTGATAGCGCGCGATGGTGTCGGCCATCAGGGCGAAGTAGGAGCCGCGGTTGTGGCTGACGCTCTTATCCAGGTCATAGGCCTTCATGTGATGGTCGATCACCAGTTCGCAGCCCCAGCCCGGGTTGCAGCCGGTGAGATCGGCCTTGCCATCGGCATTGGTGTCGAACAGCTTGGCGATCTCCGGCTTCTTCAGGTCGGTGATGTACTTGATGTTGTATTTATCGGCGGTCTTCTTGTCGATCAGGTAGCCCTGCAGCACGCCCGGGATCACGTCGCCGGCCTTGACCAGGGTGTCGTCGCCGCCGACCTTCTGGTAGAAGGTGTCGTGCAGCTTGTCCCACAGGTGCACGGAGAAATCCGCATCGCCGTAGGCCAGTGCCACCATCATCGTCGCGTACTCGGTCTCCTTGGGCTCCTGCATGTCATAGCCCAGCTCGCGCAAACCGGCGATGGCCACCTCACCGCGAAAACGCTCCTCGGCGATGCTCGGGAAAATCGGCGTTACCTCCACCCCCTCGCCCGGTTTCTCGGCCGAAGCGGCCTGGCTGCAGAGCGGCAACAGGCTCAGGGATGCAACTGCCGCGCAATGCAGCAGCTTCTGGGTGAATCCACGGGTGTGCAAAGTCATCGTCATCTACCTTTTCTGGTTTTCTTCTCGGGTTAACGTACGGGCAGGTTTCAGGAACTGGCTTTGGCCGTCTGCGGGCGGCTACCAAACAGGCGCAGCACCAAGCCGACGGGACCGCTGTGGTACCAGCGCAGACTAGGGTCGGCGTTGCTCCGCTCACCCATGGCCTGGGTCAGGCGGTCGAGGAAGATCGCCAGCAGCACCAGACCGACGCCGCCGACCGTGGCCAGGCCCATGTCCAGGCGGCCGATGCCGCGCAGGACCATCTGGCCGAGGCCGCCGACCGAGATCATCGAGGCGATCACCACCATCGATAGCGAGAGCATCAGGGTCTGATTGACGCCGGCCATGATGGTCGGCGCGGCCAGCGGCAGTTGCACGCGCTTGAGCATTTGCCAAGGCGTGCAGCCGAAGGCACGCGCCGCTTCGATTTTGTCTTCCGGTACCTGGCGGATGCCCAGGTTGGTCAGGCGCACCAGCGGCGGTACGGCGAAGACGATGGTGACCAGCACGCCGGGGACGTTGCCGATACCGAACAGCATCACCACCGGCACCAGATAGACGAACGCCGGCAGGGTCTGCATGGCATCCAGAACAGGTCGCACGATCCGTTCCAGATGGTCACTACGGGCCGAGAGAATGCCCAGCGGCACACCAATCAATGCGCAGAAGAACACCGAGGTGAGCACCAGCGACAGGGTAGTCATGGCCTCCGACCAGACCCCGACCAACCCCAGCAGGGTCAGGGTAATGGCGCACAACCAGCCCATGCGCGCGCCTCCCACCTGCCAGCCGAGCAGCGAGGACAAGAGGATGCCGATCGACGGCGGAATGCTCTGCAGGGTGAATTCGAAACCGTTGAGCACCTGATCGATTGGCCAGCGGATGGCACGGAAGAACTCGCGAAAATTGTGCACCAGGTAATTCAGGGTGCTGTCCACCCAATCGCCCAGGGGAATGGTCAGGGTCTGGAACGGGTCGAGAAAACTGAAGTCGGACATGCGGATACCTGCTCTTCGATTCTGCTGGAGGGGATGCTGCCAGGGCTGGCTGCCACTCAGTGGCGACTCAGGGTCTGCAGCAGCAGATTCTTGGAAATAGTGCCCTTGAAGGCACCGCCATGATCGAGAACCGGTACCGGGTAAGGTACCGACGCCACCACATTGAGCACCTCGTGCAGCGGCGTATCGACGTAGATCGGTTGATGCTGATCCAACCTGAGCAGCTCCAGGCGCTGCAACTCGGCAGCATTGCCGTTCAAGGCATCGGGCTCGATCACGCCCAACAACTGGTCACGCTCGTCGATCAGGTAGCCGAACGGCACGCCTGCCTGGAAGCCCGGCGCGTGGCCATTGACCCTACACACGGCCGCGGGATCCATCACGGCGACATCGCCGGCCAGCAGCACCCGGGAGCTGTCGAAGCCGTGGAAGAAGTTCTCGACGTACTCGTTGACCGGATTGCACAGCAGTTCCTGCGGGGTGCCGATCTGCACCACCCGGCCGCCTTCCATGATCGCGATGCGATGACCGATGCGGATCGCCTCTTCGATGTCGTGGGAGATGAAAATGATGGTGCGCTGCTGCTCGGCCTGCAAACGGATCAGCTCGCCCTGCATCTCGCTGCGGATCAGCGGATCCAGCGCGGAGAAGGCCTCGTCCATCAGCAAGATGGTCGGGTCGTTGGTCAGCGCCCGGGCCAGGCCGACGCGCTGCTGCATGCCGCCGGACAACTGGTGCGGGTAACTGTGCTCGTGCCCGGCCAGGCCAACCTGGCGCAGTGCCTCGATCGCTCGGGCCCTGCGCTCCTGCTCGCCGAGTCCGGAAATTTCCAGGCCGAAGGCGGCGTTCTCCAGCACGCTCATGTGTGGCATCAGGGCGAAGGACTGGAACACCATGCTCATTTCATTGCGGCGTACGTCGAGCAGCTCCTTGTCGGACAGCCCGGTGATTTCCCGACCGTTGAGGTGGATGCTGCCGGAGGTGGGTTCGATCAAGCGATTGAACAGGCGCACCATGGTCGACTTGCCGGAACCGGACAGACCCATGATGACGAAGATTTCGCCACGCTTGACCGAAAAGCTGGCGTCGAACACGCCCACTACCTGGCCGGTCTTATGGAAAATTTCGTCCTTGTCAGCGCCTTTGCGTAGCATATCCATGGCAACTTCCGGCTGTGCGCCGAATACCTTGAATACATGCTTGACCGAGAGAATCTCGTCAGCCTGGGTCATAACGTCCTCTTCTTATATCTGCGATCAATCGGCAACGGTCGAACTCAAAGTTGGCGACCATGCCTTTTGAAACTGGACAATTTAATGAACGGCAGCCACTCAATTAGACGCTGTACCGCCTAAATCCCACTCGGCACTCCACGCTGTAAGTGCCGCTTCTTGTGGGTTCAGATTAAGTTTGGGGGGGGATGGGGTCCAACGACATTTGCTCGGCCCAAACCATAACTTGATGTTATTGGTTGAGCCGCAGGCCTACGGGCGGGCGAGCAGCTGAAGGCGACCAGACGGGCTCGGCGCCTGGGCCAGAAGACGCGCAATAGAGCGGTTTTATCGGCCTGCAAGGGAATCGAGTGGCAGGCGAAACGGCCGGCCAACAGGGCGGCCGGCTGCCCCTCAGGATTGAAAACTCGGTGCCGGTATGGCCGGCGGAACCCTATCGGGCACGCCTGCCAGTGGTCTGGTTCGAGTCCTGGGAATAGCGGCTTTGCATGCGCAGCGCGGCGGCTTCGGCTGCCTCCAGCCCGGCGGCGACCGCCTGCTTGAAGCCGGCCTCGATCATCGCCTGCAGGCCCGCCGCCGTGGTGCCGCGGTAGTCGAGCATGGCCTGGACCATGGCGGCCGGCGGCATGCCGTCGCGACCGAGCAGCTGGCTCGCCCCCACCACCACGCCACTCACCGCGTTCTCCGCCACCTGGCGCGGCAGCCCTCTGGCCAGGGCGTGCGCCAGCATGGCCTCGGCCAGCAGCGCCGGATAGGCCGCGCCCGAGCCGACCAGGCCGGTCAGGTAGTCCAGATCGGCCTCGCTGGCCACCTCGTCGGTGCTGCCGCAGCTCTCGAACATCGCCAGGGTGAAGGCCCTGTCGGCGGCAGTGACCTGATCGCTGGCGAACCAGGGCGTGTAGCACTGGCCGATCTCGGCCGCCGCGTTGGGCATGGCACGAATGACCCGGCGGCTGCCGGTGCGCGCCACCAGGGTGTCGAGGGAAACCCCGGCCATAAAGGAGATCACCAGCTTGTCCGCGGCGTCGATCTCGACTGCGGCGAACTGCTCGGGGCGCACCGACAGCACGATGATGTCGGCCCGCTGCGCCAGCTCGTGGTTATCCGTGGTCAGCTGCACCTGCGGCCAGGCGTCGAAGCCCTCGACCCGCCCGCTGCGGCTGGAGAGGATCAAGCTGGCCGGCGCCAGCACGCCCTTGTCGAGCATGGCGGCGCCGATCGAACGGCCCAGCCAGCCACCACCGCCGATGATGCCGACTGTGAGTTCAATGAACATGCGCGTACCTCTCAGACTGATTCGTTGGGGCCGATCGAGACCAGCACCGGTTCGGCCACGGCGTATCCGTGACGGGCGTAGAAACGCTGCAGCTCGCGGGCTTGCGGGGCCTGCCCGGTGAAAATCTTCACGTACTCGGGGATGCGCTGCATGCGCACCAGGGTGTCCTCGCGGCTGTTCATGCTGATATAGCCGATCTGGGTCAGGTACATGGAGCGGGCCCGCACATCGGCGGGCAAGGCCTCGTAGCCGAAGCGCACGAACATCTCGGCCAACGCCGCCAGGCGCGCCTTGTCGGCGATCTCGACCTGGGCGGCCACCCTGGGTTCCTGCAGCGCCCAGCTGCGCACCGCGAACTCGAACTGCGAATCGAACAGCGCCGGGTTCAGCCAGCAGTCGAAGACATTGAGAATGGCCTCGGCGATGCTCTCGGCGTAGGCCTGGGTCTGACCGACCAGGTTGTCGGTGTTCTTCACCCGCCAGCGCTCCAGCAGCGCCGCCAGCAGTTCCTCGCGGTCCTTGAAGAACCAGTAGAAGCTGGTTCGCGACAGGTTCAGCTTCTTCGCCAGCGGCAGGATGCGCACGGCCTCGACGCCCGATTCGATCAGACCTTCGTAGGCCGCCTCCAGCCAGCCCTCGGCCGAGCCGCGCCAGCCGCTGTCATTTGCTTTGGTAGGTTCGCTCATGGGTCGATGGTAGCGGCCGCCGAGGCTTCGCACAATGCGGAGTGTGCATAGACGTCCAGCAAAATGACAGGACTGTACATTTTTCAGCCTGGCGGCTTCTCCACCTGAATACCGGGGAGCACCTGCAGAACCATGGCTTCACAGCCGCGCTTGCGACAGAAGTTTGCCGTGAGCGACATCCAGGCTTGCGAGCAATGTACAGTTGAGTCAGATTAATTGACACCTGTGTACATTGCCCTCGGGTACAGGCCATAGCCCCTACCAACGTGGAGCCCCGACCATGTCGAATGACCCGCTGCTTCAGCCCTACCAGCTCAAGCACCTGACCCTGCGCAACCGGATCATCACCACCTCGCACGAACCGGCCTACCCCGAGGACGGCATGCCCAAGGCGCTCTACCGCGCCTACCACGTCGAGCGGGCCAAGGCCGGCGTGGCCCTGACCATGACCGCCGGCTCGGCCGCGGTATCGCGTGACAGCCCGCCGGTGTTCAACAACATCCTCGCCTACAAGGACGAGGTGGTCGGCTGGATGAAGGACCTCACCGACGAATGCCACGAGCACGGCGCCGCAGTGATGATCCAGCTCACTCACCTGGGCCGGCGTACCCGCTGGGACAAGGGTGACTGGCTGCCGGTGGTCTCGCCCTCGCACAACCGCGAGGCGGCGCACCGCGCCTTCCCCAAGAAGATCGAAGACTGGGACATCGAGCGCATCATCAAGGACTACGCCGACGCCGCCGAGCGGATGAAGGCCGCCGGCCTGGACGGCATCGAGCTGCAGGCCTACGGCCACCTGATGGACCAGTTCTGGTCGCCGCTGACCAACGAGCTGGACGCGCCCTATGGCGGCTCCCTGGACAACCGCCTGCGCTTCACCTTCGACGTGCTCAAGGCCGTGCGCCAGCGCGTAGGCAACGAGTTCATCGTCGGCGTGCGCTACACCGCCGACGAGGCCCTGAATGGCGGGCTGAATGCCGATGAAGGCCTGGACATCTCGCGTCGCCTGAAGGAAAGCGGCATGGTGGACTTCCTCAATATCATCCGCGGCCATATCGACACCGATGCCGGCCTGACCGATGTCATTCCGATCCAGGGCATGCACAACTCGCCGCACCTGGACTTCGCCGGGCAGATCCGCGCCGCCACCGACTTCCCCACCTTCCACGCGGCGAAGATTCCGGACATCGCCACCGCGCGCCACGCCATTGCCTCGGGCAAGGTCGACATGATCGGCATGACCCGCGCGCACATGACCGACCCGCACATCGTGCGCAAGCTGATCCAGGGCCGCGAGGAAGACATCCGCCCCTGCGTCGGCGCCAACTACTGCCTGGACCGCATCTATCAGGGCGGCGCGGCCTACTGCATCCACAACGCCGCCACCGGCCGCGAAACGACCATGCCGCATGAGATTCCCAAGGCCGCCCAGCGGCGCAAGGTGGTGATCGTCGGCGCCGGCCCGGCCGGCCTGGAAGCGGCCCGAGTGGCCGGCGAGCGCGGTCATGAGGTGGTGGTATTCGAGGCCGCCGCCCAGGCCGGCGGGCAGATCCGCCTGACCGCGCAGAGCCCGCGTCGGCGCGAGATGCTCAGCATCATCGACTGGCGCCTGGCCCAGTGCGAGGCCCTGGGCGTGACCTTCCACTACAACAGCTGGGCCGAGGCCGAGACCATTCGCGCCGAGAAGCCCGACGTGGTCATCATCGCCACCGGCGGCTACCCGCACACCGAGGTGCTCGAGGCCGGCAACGAGCTGGTGGTGTCGACCTGGGGCATCATCTCCGGCGACGTCAAGCCGGGCAGCAACGTGCTGCTGTTCGACGACGCCGGCGACCACAGCGCCCTGCAAGCCGCCGAGTTCATCGCCCAGAGCGGCGCCAAGCTGGAGATCATGACCCCGGACCGCAGCTTCGCCCCGGAAGTCATGGCGATGAACCTGGTGCCCTACATGCGCTCGCTGCAGAAGCTCGACACCACCTTCACCGTCACCTATCGCCTGGCCTCGGTGGCCCGCGAAGGCCAGACCCTGGTGGCCCACATCGACAGCGACTATGGTGGTGTGCGCAAGCAGCGCCACGTCGACCAGGTGGTGGTCAACCACGGCACCCGGCCGATGGACGAGCTGTACCTGGAACTCAAGCCGCTCTCGCGCAACCTCGGCGCGGTGGAGTACGCCGACCTGATCCACGGCAAGCCGCAACACCGGGATGACAACCCGGACGGCGAATTCCAGCTGTTCCGCATCGGCGACGCGGTGGCCGCGCGCAACACCCACGCGGCCATCTACGACGCCCTGCGGCTGGTCAAAGATCTTTGATCGCCTGGCCGCGAGGCCGGCATTGCGGCTGCCTGACCGATGCCATGGTGGGTTACGCCGCTACGCGGCTAACCCACCCTTGTATCTCGACAATTGCCTTTCACAGAGGCGATAGTCCCCGACAGATCATCGGGGGAGGGCCAGGAAGATGTACGCACCCTCAGGCCTCGAGCCTGTTTCGTAGATAGTGCTCCGGCCCTCCACACTCACTCGTAAAGTTCGAACGGTATCTAGGGCCTACCTCGGGTAAGAGCTCGCATTCACAAGGTTGGACAGGGTGCAGTGATGATCGTCATAAATCGATAAAGGAGAGCTTATGTCCAGTATCGTTGGCATCGATATCGCCAAGCACAGCTTCGATATCGCCACCCTGCAAGCCAATGGCAAATACCGCACCAAGAGCAAGCTGGCCAATCAGACGACGGGGTTTCAGACGCTCCAGCAGTGGCTGGACAAGTACGCCGAGCCGGGCGCCTGGGTCGTGATGGAAGCCACCGGGGTCTACCACGAGGCCTTGGCGGAGTACCTGCACCAACTGGGTTACCGCGTGTGCGTCATGAATCCTGCGCAGATCGCCAGCTACGCCCAGAGCCAGTTACAGCGAGTCAAGACCGATCGCGTCGACGCCAAGTTGATTGCCGACTATGGCCAGCGGCACATGGACAAGCTGCGTGCCTGGCAACCCGAACCGCTGGCCGTGCGTAGGTTGCGGGCTCTGGTGCGTCGACTGGATGACCTCAAGGAGATCGAGCGGATGGAGCTCAATCGCCTGGATGTTTCGCACGCCAGTGTTCAGGACTCCATCCGCTCAGTTCTGCAGCATATCCAAGAGCAAATTACCGATACCCTGAAAGCGATCCAGGACCACATCGACAACGATCCGGACTTGCGCGGTAAGCGCGATCTATTGGTCAGCATCGACGGTATCGGCGACAAGACGGCGGCCTTGCTACTGGCCGAGTTGGGCGATCCCTTGGGGTTCAAGAGTGCTCGGGCGATCACCGCGTTTGCTGGGTTGAATCCGAAGCTGCAGGACTCCGGCAAGCACAAAGGCCAGGTGGTTATTTCGCGCATGGGTTCCTCCCGCCTACGTGCAGGAATGTACATGCCTGCGGTCGCAGCGATGATCCACAACCCGGCGATCAAAGCCCTAAAAGAGCGCCTGCAAGCCCGCGGAAAGGCCGGCAAGCAGATCGTCTGCACGGCGATGCGTAAATTGCTCCACATCGCCTATGGGGTGCTCAAATCAGGCGAGCCATTTGATGTCAAAAAGGCCCTTGCCCGATGAGAGGCAAGACGGTATCTACGGGCCTGAGCGTGCGGTCGTATGCGGTAATGATGAGCGAGCGGAGTACGAAATTCACGCGAACACACGCCCCAGCAAGCGCACCTGACCCTGGTTATTGTTTGGCCGTTATTTTTACCGAAGACTAGGCGGCGTGACGCGAAATAATGCAGAATTCGCGACTATTGGATTAACGCAGAAATCCAACTAATCACTTTTCAACTCTTAAAGTAGCCCTTATGCCATATCCAATTGAAAGGAAGCTAGTAGTAGCGGTTTCATCAAGTGCATTGTTTGATTTGTCTGAGTCGCATGCGGTTTTTGTTGAAAAAGGACCGAAGGCTTATAAGAAATTTCAAGAGGAAAATCTGGATAAAGTTCTTGAAAAAGGAGTGGCATTTCCTTTTATTAAGCGATTTTTAAAAATAAACCAGCGCTTTCCCGAAAAGCTACCGGTTGAAGTAGTGCTATTATCAAGAAACTCTGCAGCCACAGGAAAAAGAGTTTTTAGATCAATTAAACACTACGACCTTGACATTTCCAGAGCCGCCTTCATGGAGGGGAAGTCACCATTTGAATATATTCCTGCATTCAACGCATCATTATTCCTCTCGGCAAATGAGGAGGATGTGCAAAATGCTATTGATGCGGGATACCCCGGCGGAGTGGTTTTGCCTAGCAAGATTGTTAGTGATGACGAAAACGATGAACTAAGAATAGCATTTGACTTTGACGGAGTTATTGCTGATGACGAAGCAGAGGCGATATTCAAAGGTGGGGATCTGCCAGAATTTCACGCTTATGAAGTGGCAAATTCTGAAACACCACACAAGCCGGGGCCATTAGCCGATCTTTTCAAAAAGCTTTCTTTCCTGCAAAAACTAGAAGACCGTGAAATTGAAAATGACCGAAACTATAAGAGAGTTCTAACTACCGCCATCGTTACGGCTAGGAATGCGCCAGCTCATGAGCGCGTTATTACCACCCTTGAGGATTGGGGTGTAAGTGCAAACGAGATGTTTTTTCTCGGAGGGATGGAAAAAAATAGGATTTTGTCAAAACTGAAGCCGCATATGTTTTTTGATGACCAAAGAAATCATTTAGAATCCAAGGCCGGTGACATACCAATGGTGCACATACCCTTTGGCATCGCGAACAAAAAAATTGAACAACCGAAGTCAGAGGACAGCTAAAGCTACGCCCTGCTTTTGGGCGTTACAGAGAAAAGGGGCGGAGTGATTGAACATGGATCACTCCGCCCCTTTACCGGCGCACCCAAATATCCAGGACGCCGTCTTAGCCGCCGATGACCACATCCTGCAAGTGGGTGTAGCTGTCGACGAAGCGCTTGTACTTGTGCTGGCCGCTGGTGTACGGCTGGTACTTGCTGGGCTTGTCCGCACTGATGCAGCTCGGCACCACATCCACCACCGCATCGAAATCGAGGTCGATAAAGAACGGCACCGAATAACGATCCACCCCACTGGTATTGATCACCCGGTGCAGGGTGGAGATATAGCGGTCATTGGTGAAGGTCTGTACCAGGTCGCCGATGTTGACGATAAAGGTATCCGCCACGGGCGGTGCGCTGACCCATTCGCCGTTTCTGTTCTGCACCTGCAATCCGCCATTGGCATCCTGCGAGAGGATGGTCAGGAAGCCGTAATCGGTGTGAGCGCCGATACCGATTTTTTTCCTGGTGATAGTGCCGAACTGCGGCGGGTAATGCAGCAGGCGCTGAATGGTGATCGGCTTCTTCTGCAGCTTCTCGAAGTAATCCGCCGGCAGGTCCAGACTCAGGGCAATGGCGCTGATCAGCTGGCGCGCCAGGCCGAGCATTACTTCATGATAAGCCTCCATGACCTGCTTGAATTCCTGGACTTCCTCCGGCATCAGGTTGGGGCCGAAGAAAGGCGAGACGTCCTCTTCGTGCCGACCGTAGTCGAAGCACTCCTTGAAGTCCTTGGTGTTCTGCGGGTCGACGTTTTCACCGTACATCGGAATATAGCCGCGCAGCGTCTGCCCGGAATTGACGATATTCAGTTGATTCTTGGCTTCGAAGGGCAGTTCGAAGAATTTTCGCGAGAGTCGGTACACATCTTCTATCAGGGAAGAAGATACGCCGTGATTCTTGATGTACAGAAAACCGAAGTTCTCACAGATATTGCCAATTTCAGCGGCCACCGACTGTGCATCACTGCCGTCCAACAAGGGCCCGATATCGACAACGGGGATCTCGCTGAAGGAAGTTGATTTACTGGAAAGGCATTCTTCGATTACTTGCGTCATGTTCTGCACCTGAAGGTCGGCGGAGTGAGTTCAGGGATAATCTGAAAAGCCCGACCTGCGAAGAATACAAACCAGCAACCTCGCGGCTACAGGCGGAATAACTTCGGGAACCAGGGAACATTTCAGCATCTCCTTGGTCACTAGCTTCCGCTCACCGACAGCGCAGAGATATAACAAAGCCGAAGAAATTTATAATTTTTTGTCGCCGCGCAAGCGAGTCGGAGAAAAGCCGTAGGCTTCCCTGAAGCGCTTGGTGAAATAGCTCTGCGAGGCGAACCCCGTCGCCTGTGCAACAGTGGCTATGGGTAGCCGGCTGTCCTTGATCATGCTCCTGGCATGCTTCAGCCGAAGTTGCAGATAGTAATTAACTGGGGTGGACTGTTCGTGAACCCGGAACACGTGCTCCAGCGTGCGCACCGTCGCACCAATCTTGCCGGCCAGTACTTCTATGGACAGTGGCGCTTCGATGTTGTTTTCCATCAACTCGATCGCCGCCCCCAAACAGGGCGATTTCATTCTCAACTCCAGATAGCGGCGAATATTCTGTATTTCATCCCGCGTTCTGATTCTGTCCTGGCAGAACTGATGGGAAACCTGCAAGGCGAATTCGGCGCCATGGTCCTGACCGATGATGTAGAGCAGCATGTCGAGCGCCGTGGTTCCGCCCTGACAGGTGAAGACCCCATCGCCCACGGTATAGATGCTTTCATCCACCGGCACGGTGGGATAAAGCTCCCTGAAGGTCGCCATCTGTTCACCGAACAGCGTACAGGGCTGGTCGCCAAGAACGCCCGCCTTGGCCAGGATAAAGCTGCCGCTCGACAGGGAGGCGAATCTGCAACCCTTCTTTTTCAGCGTTTTCAACTTGGCAAGGAGCGCCGCGCCCTCATAGCCAGCGGCCTTCTGGTAGGCACAAATGAACAGCAGGTTGCAGTCTTCGATCTCGCTACAGTGCCCGGAGACCTTGATCGGCACGCCGTTTGACGTACAGACCTCAGTCACCGCCGGATCGAGGTCGCCGCTGTACAGGCGGTAGTCGTATGCCGCTGCCCCCCAGAGAAAATTGGAGACACTCAGGGCTTCGATGGCCAGGGAGAAGGAGGTCAAGGCAAACCCGGGCACCAGCACGAAGGCCACACGCCTCGTTTCACATCGATCAGGTTGTATTGGCATCGCGGTCATCTTCTCCGTTCAAGAAAACCATAAGCGCAGGCGCTGGCGTCCGCTTGCGCAGGCTTGGCTCCGGTGCCGCGATGCGAGCTCTAGAGCAACTGGTCGGGCTCCTCCGGCACAGGTACCGGCACCAAGGCCGGCTCCGGCAATGTGCCGCCCTGGCGCGACAGGATGACGGCCGCCGCCACCACCATCAGGCCGCCGCCGAGCATGCCGGCGCTGATCTGCTCGCCGATCAGCAACACGGCGATGGTCACCGCCACCACCGGCTCCAGGGTCGACAGGGTGGAGGCCGCGGACGAGCCGATCAGCGGCGAGCCGGCGAGGAAGAAGGCCACCGGCAGTATGGTGGCGAACAGGGCCAGGCCCAGCATCGACCACCAGGCCGACGCCCCGGACGGCGTGGCCGCCCCCAAGAACAGCGCGGCCACCGCGAAGGTCAGGGCGCAGCCCAGCAGCACCATGGCCGCCGAGGCCAGCGGCCGCTCGTGGCGAATGCTGTGGGTGCCGTAGACGATCGCCGCGCCATAACTCAGGGCCGAGAACAGCGCCCAGAGCACCCCGCTGAGGTTGCCGCGCAGGCTCAGGCCGGTGGCCAGCAGCACCCCGCCCAGGGCCAGCACCAGGCTGAGCAGCTTCAGTGCACTGGTGCGCTCGCCCAGGTAGGCGATGGAGATCGCGGTGACGAAGGCCGGGAAGGAGAACATCAGGATCACCGCCAGGCTCACCGAGGTGGAGCGGCTGGCGGTGTAGTAGCCCAGCGCCGCGCAGCCATAGCCGATGCCCACCAGCAGGTTCTGCCCCGCCAGACGCCCGCGCGGCAGGCGTATGCCGCGCAGACGCAGGAACAGCAGCAGGATCGAGGCGGCGATGGCGAAACGCACCAGCAGCAGGCCGACCGGGTCGGCGCCACCGGCATAGGCGTACTGGGCGAACAGCGGCTGCAGGCCGTAGCAGAAGGCCGACAGCAACACCAACATGAAGCCGCGGGCGTAGCCGTCGTTCAGGACAAAGGGGGGCGCACTGTGCATGGTTGCAAGACCTGATGAGCGAGAATCGGGCAAGAATAGGCCCCGCATAACCTTGTGGGTTATGCGGGGCCGCCGGTTACGAGCTTGGCGCCGTCACTCGGCCAACTTGCGCGCCATGGTCGCGCAGTACCAGTCGTCGAACTGGCATACCCCGTTCTCGGCGATATCCGAATAGGGTCCCGGCTGATAGGCCGGCGAGTTGACCCCGGCCTGGGTGCCCTCGACCAGGCGACGGTCCTGATCGTTGGTGGCCAGCCATACCCGGGTCAGGGTTTCCAGGTCGTAATCGAGGCCTTCCTGGGCATCCTTGGGCACCAGCCACTTGGTGGTCACCAGGGTCTCGTTGGGGCCCTGGGGCAGCACGCGGAAACTCAGGGCGTGGTCACCGAGGAAGTGGTTCCAGGTCGACGGGTAGTTGAAATACAGCAGCGCACCGATGTTCTCCTCGCCACTGGTGTCCAGGCGCCGGGCCACCGCCTGCTTGCCGTTCATGGTGTAGCTGACGGCGCCGGCCGACAGCGGAATGCGGGTCATGCGGAACTGCCCGGCATCGTCCATCACCAGGCGGCTGGGCAGGCCGGCGGCCTCGCAGCGATCCCAGTGGGCAACCAGCTCCGGATCCTCGGCGCCGCCGACCCCGGCCACCGAAAGGTTCTCGACGAAGGAGTTGAGCAGTTCCGGGTGGGTGCCGTCGCAGTGGTAGCACTCGCGGTTGTTCTCGAACACCAGCTTCCAGTTGCCCTTCTCCACCAGGTTGGATTCGAAGGCCACCTTGCAGTCGTCGAGGTTGTGCGGGGCGATGAAGGGCGATACCGCGGCGCGGAACTTCTCGAAGTCCGGCGCCTGCTCGGCCACGCAGACATAGATGTAGCTGTTGACCACCTGGCAGTGGACCGGCTTGAGGCCATAGGCGCTCTTGTCGAAGTCCTCGCCCATGTTGCCGGCATAGATCAGCTTGCCGTCCAGTTCGAAGGTCCACTTGTGGTACGGGCACACCAGCTTGGCGACCTTGCCGCTGTGCTCGCTGCAGACCTTGGAGCCGCGATGGCGACAGGCGTTGTGCAGGGCGCGAACCTGACCGTCGGCACCGCGCACCACGATCACCGGGTAGTCGCCGATCTGCAGGGTCAGGTATTGGCCCGGCTTTTCCAGCTCGAAGGTGTGCCCGGCGAAAATCCACTCTTTGTGCCAGATCTGCTCGAGATCCTGACGATAGACATCGACATCGCTATAGAGCGCACTCGGCAGCGCATGGCGCGACTTACGTTGCTGGATGAGGCCTGCCACCGCTGCTTTGTTCATATACACTCCACCACTTACCCAGTTAATTGTGCCGACATTGTTTAAACCGCGGCGTTATTGGGAAACCCTATCCGGGTTGAACTCAGGCGACCGGGGCTATTGCACGCTGGTGCTTTCGGCTATATTTCCGAGCCACGCATCAACCCCTTGAGCTGCTATCGCCGATTAACTGAAGTCTAGTGCGCGGTCATAGTCGACAGAACCGACTTTTTATTCAGGATATTGAATACCTGTTGTTATGGTCATACATACCGAACCCGATCAGTCCCTGCTCAAGATGCCGTCGCTGCGTGCGGTAAAATCCTTCGTGGCAGCCGCCAAATACCAGAACTTCACCCGCGCCGCCGAGGCCCTGTGCGTGACCCAGGCGGCCATCAGCCGGCAGATTCGCGAACTGGAGGGCTACCTCGGCGCCGAGCTGTTCAAGCGCGCCGGCCGCGCCGTGGAACTGACCGTCGCCGGCTCGATCTTCTACGACGCGGTGCAGCTGTCGTTCGTCAACATCGCCCAGGCCGCCGAACGCATCCGCAGCCACAACGCCGGCAAGCGCGTCCTGACCCTGTGCTGCTCGCCGGCGTTTTCCGCACTATGGCTGGCGCATCGTCTGCCCAGCTTTTTCAGCGCCAACCCGGACATCGACCTCAACCTGATCACCACGCAGAACTTCCTGTCGATGGAGCCGGGCGTGCGCCCCGACATCTTCATCACCAAGATGGCCAAGGTGCACGAGGGCTACCGCAGTACGCCGCTGGTCCACGACGTCATCTACCCGGTCTGCACGCCGCACTATCTGCAGCAGCATCCGGAGCTGAGTAGCCTCGAAGGCCTGCGCAACAGCGTACTGCTCAACCTCAGCCCCTATGGCCGCTCCCAGGTCGCCGAGCACGTCGACTGGGGCGTCTGGCTGGCCTTCCACAACATCGATATCGAGACCCGCGCCCACGACAGCCCGCACTTCTTCAACGCCAACGACTACAACATGCTGATCCAGATGGTGCTCAGCCATCAGGGCGTGGCGTTGGGCTGGCAACATCTGGTCGGTCACCTGGTCGAGCAGGGGCTGCTGGTGCGGCCGGTCAGCGAGGAAGTGGTGCACCGCGAGAGCCTGCACTACCTGACCTTCAGCGAGGACAAGGAAGACGACGAGGCCTGCTGCCGCCTGCGCGACTGGTTGACGCAGCAGTTTTGATTACCCAGGGTTATTATTTGC
>NZ_JBFIIG010000021.1:0-39350 GCF_041601375.1 Pseudomonas sp.
ACCTCGTCGGCCACCACGGCGAAGCCGCGGCCGTTGTCGCCGGCCCGCGCCGCCTCGATGGCGGCATTCAGGGCCAGCAGGTTGGTCTGCTCGGCGATGCTGCGGATCACCGCGAGTATCCCGCCGATGGTCTGGCTGTGCCGGCTCCCGGGCACGGCATCGCCGTTGTTGTGGCGAAGCCAATCGGCAAGAAATTTCAGCCCGCCCTGTAACGCCAGCACCTGTCCTCGCTCTAGTTGAATGCCGGCCTGCAAAACCTTGCGGCGACCGGCACTCCCAGACTATTCGAGGATTACCCCATGACTACCAAGACTATGGCTACCGGTGCTGCCCTGGCATTTGCCGCCGCTACCCTGTTTGCCGGCCTGACCAGCACCGTTGCCGTGGCCGAAGAAGCCAAGGTGCATTGCTATGGCGTCAACGGCTGCAAGGGTCAGAACGACTGCAAGACCGCGAACAACAGCTGCAAGGGCCAAGGTGCCTGCAAGGGCCAGGGCTTCAAGAGCATGACCCTGGCCGAGTGCAATGCGGCCAAGGGTACTGTCGGCGAGTAACGGCACACGGGGTGGCCGGATTACGGCCACTCCGCTCACGCGGTTGTTCAAGGAGTCTGGCATGTCCGCCGAATCATCCTGCCTGGGCTTTGGCCTGGGCCTGCGCACTCCCTATTACCAGGCGATTCTCGAGCAGCGCCCGGCCGTCGACTGGTTCGAGGTGATCTCGGAAAACTACCTGGTCGAGGGCGGCAAGCCGCTTTATTACCTGGACGCCATCGGCGAACACTACCCGCTGGTGATGCATGGCGTGTCGCTGTCGATCGGCGGTCCGCACGAGCTGGATCGCGACTACCTGCGCCGGCTCAAGCAGCTGGCGCAGCGGGTGCAGCCGGCGTGGATCTCCGATCACCTGTGCTGGAGCCGCGGCAACGCCCACCAGTTGCACGACCTGTTGCCGCTGCCCTACACCGAGGAAAGCCTGCAGCACGTCGCCGCGCGGGTGCGCCAGGTGCAGGACGTGCTCGAACGGCCGCTGGTGCTGGAGAACGTCTCCAGTTACCTGCGCAGCGCCGACGATCAATTCAGCGAATGGCAGTTTCTCGCCGCGCTCAGCGAACTCAGCGGCTGCGAGCTGCTGCTCGACGTCAACAACGTCTACGTCAGCGCGCGCAACCATGGCTTCGAGCCCTGGGACTTCATCAGCGGCCTGCCCCGGCAGCGGATCCGCCAACTGCACCTGGCCGGGCACAGCGATTACGGCAGCTACCTGATCGACACCCACGATCAGCCGGTCAGCGATCCGGTCTGGCAGCTCTATCAGCGCACCCTGCGCCACCTCGGCCCGGTGGCCACCCTGCTCGAGCGTGACGACCACTACCCGGTGTTGGACGAGCTACTCAGTGAACTGGAGCAGGCGCGCACCTTAGCCGCCGTGGCCCTGCAGGAGTACCAGCCATGCGCCTGAACGATTGGCAGCGCGAACTGGAGGCCTACCTGCTCGGCAGCGAGCCGACGCCCAACCCGGCGTTGCGCGCCAGCCTGCTCGGCAGTCCGGCGCTGGCGGTCGAACAGGGGCTGGCGATCTACCACAACGCCTACCGTGCACGCCTGCTGGAAGCCTTGCGCGGCGATTACCCGGCCGTGCACGGCTGGCTCGGCGACGCGGAGTTCGACGCCCTGGCCGGCGCCTATATCGCCGCGCACCCCTCGCGACACTTCAGCCTGCGCTGGCTGGGCGCCGAGTTGGCGAACTTCATCGATGCCCATCTGGTGCCGGCACAGGCGGCCCCGCTCGGCGAACTGGCGCGGCTGGAGTGGGCGTTCGGCCTGGCCTTCGACGCGGCCGAGGCTGAACCCCTGACCCTGGCGCAGATGGCCAGTCTGCCCGCCGAAGACTGGCCGAACCTGCAGGTGCGCCTGCTGCCCAGCGTGCAATGGCAGCTCTGCCGTTACAACAGCCTGGCGCTCTGGCGCGCGAACAAGGCGCAGGTCGCCTTCCCTGGTAGCACGGCCCTGGAGCAGGCGCAGGTCTGCCTGATCTGGCGCCATGGCCTGATCAGCCAGTACCGCAGCCTGGAAGCCGACGAGGCCGCGGCCCTGCACGGCATGGCCGTGGCCGGCTGGAACTTCGCCGAACTCTGCGCGCAGTTGAGTGGGCTGGGCGACAACGCACCGCTGCAAGCCGCGACCTGGCTGCGTCAGTGGCTCTGCGACGGCCTGTTGCAGCGGCATGGCGGATAGCCATCTTCTATGGAACCGATAGCCTGACAAGCGAGTCACTTGAACTAGTCTTTCAGTGATTTTGCTCAGCTGGAGGTTCCTATGCTCGCGTATCTGCCACCTACCCTGCGTGATCTGCAACTGCCGCTGCGGCTACGGCTGTGGGACGGCAAGCAAATCGATCTGGGGCCCGAGCCGCGGGTCACCATGGTGGTCAAGGACCCGAGTCTGGTGGCGCAACTGGCCCATCCTAGCCTGGCTGCCCTGGG
Organism: Pseudomonas sp.; assembly: GCF_041601375.1. Taxonomy (GTDB): domain Bacteria; phylum Pseudomonadota; class Gammaproteobacteria; order Pseudomonadales; family Pseudomonadaceae; genus Aquipseudomonas. Next base: position 2,486 of record NZ_JBFIIG010000021.1, read on the forward strand.
CGGCGCCTATGTCGAGGGGCGGCTGGAGCTGGAGGGGCCGATCGGCGCGGTGATCGAGCTCGGCGATGCCCTCAGCCAGGCGCTGCTCGACGATGAGCCAGTTACCGAGCAGCCGCGTAGCGCCCACGACAAGGCCACCGACGCGGCGGCCATCAGCTACCACTACGACCTGTCCAACGACTTCTATGCGCTCTGGCTGGACCGCGAGATGGTCTATTCCTGTGCCTATTTCGAGACCGGCAGCGAAGACCTCGAGCAGGCCCAGCAGGCCAAGCTGCGCCACCTGTGCCGCAAGCTGCGCCTGCAGCCGGGCGAGCGCCTGCTCGATGTCGGCTGCGGCTGGGGCGGGCTGGCGCGCTTCGCCGCGCGTGAATTCGGCGTCGAGGTGTATGGCATCACCCTCAGCCAGGCGCAGCTGCAACTGGCCCGGCAACGGGTCGCGGACCAGGGGCTGGCGGCGCAGGTGCAGCTGGAACTGCTGGACTACCGCGACCTGCCGCAGGACGGGCGCTTCGACAAGGTGGTCAGCGTCGGCATGTTCGAGCACGTCGGCCACGCCAACCTGCCGCTGTATTGCCAGCGCCTGTTCGGCGCGGTGAAGAGCGGCGGCCTGGTGATGAACCATGGCATCACCGCGAAACACACCGACGGCCGTCCGGTCGCGCGCGGCGGCGGTGAGTTCATCGGCCGCTATGTGTTCCCCCATGGCGAACTGCCGCACCTGGCGACCATGACCACCCAGCTCAGCGATGCCGGCCTGGAAGTGGTCGACGTGGAAAACCTGCGCCTGCACTACGCGCGCACCCTGGAGCACTGGAGCGCACGCCTGGAAACCCAGCTGGACAAGGCCGCGCAGCTGGTGCCCGAGCAGGCCCTGCGCATCTGGCGCCTGTACCTGGCCGGCTGCGCCTACGGTTTCGCCCACGGCTGGATGAGCCTGCACCAGATCCTCGCGGTCAAGCCGCACGCCGATGGCAGCCACGACCTGCCCTGGACCCGCGCCGACCTGTACCGCTGAAGCGCATCGTCCCTGGTCCACCCTGCAACGCGGTGATGGGTATCGCTGCGCTCAACGCCATCCTACGGTCTTGATCCTTGAGTGCCCCAGTTTGCTGCGCGACCGCGCCAGCCGGCCTGAAGGCTGGTCAGGGGATCGATCGGCAGCGCCAGGTGCCGCTTTGCCTTACCATGCCGGGACTGCCTTGCTGCGAGCCGCGCATGCCCGCTTTCTTCCCGCGTTACCGCGTCATCCTGATCGTGCTGCTGATCCTCCTCGGCCTGCTCGCCAGCATGTGGCTGGCCGGCCGTTATGCCGAGCAGCGCGCCTGGCAGGAGCGCAGCGTCGAGGCGCGTGGCCAGTTGCAGCTCTATGCCCAGTCGATTCATACCCTGGTCGAGCGCTTCCGCTCGGTTCCCGAGGTGCTGGCGCTGGACAGCGATATCAAGTCGCTGCTGCAGGCGCCGAACGATCGCCTGCTGCGCGAAAAACTCAATCAGCGCCTGGAGCAGTTGAATGCCGCGGCCGGTTCCACCGTGCTCTATCTGCTCGACAACCGGGGCGAGACCCTGGTGGCGAGCAACTGGCGCGACTGGAGCAGCTTCGTCGGCAACAACTACGCCTTCCGCCCGTATTTTCAGGATGCCGTGCGCCAGTCTTCCGGGCGCTATTTCGCGGTGGGCGTGACCACCGGGATTCCCGGCTATTTCCTCTCCCATGTGGTACGCGACGCCGACGGCGTGGTGCTCGGTGTGCTGGTGGTCAAGCTCGAACTGGAGGCCTTGCAGCGCGAGTGGGCCGGGCAGTCCGGGGTGTTGCTGGTGGCCGACAGCTACTCGGTGGTGATTCTCAGCAGCCGCCCGGCCTGGCGCTTCCTCACCCTGCATGCACTGAGCGAAGAGGCACGCGGCGAGCTGGTGGAGGTGCGCAAGTACGCCGAGCAGGCGCTGCAACCGCTGTCCAGCGAGCTGCGCCGGCGCATCGGCGAGGACAGCGAATGGCGCCGGGTCGATGGCCCGGACGGTCGCCGCGACTACCTCTGGCAACGCCTGACGCTGCCCGAGGAAGACTGGACCCTGCACCTGCTAGTCGAGCCGCAGGCGCTGGTCGACAGCGTGCGCAGCTACCGCCTGGCGGCCGCCGGGGTGTGGATGACCCTGGCGTTTCTGCTGCTGTTTCTCGCCCAGCGGCGCAAGAACCAGCGCCTGCAGGCGGGCATCCGCGAGCGCCTGGAACGCGAGGTGGCGCTGCGCACCGCCGAGTTGCGCGAGGCCCAGGACGGCCTGGTGCACGCGGCGAAGATGGCCGCCCTGGGGCAGATGTCGGCGGCCATGGCCCATGAAATCAACCAGCCGCTGACCGCCATGCAGATGCAACTGGGCAGTCTGCGCCTGCTGCTCGACAGCGGACGCCAGGCCGACGTGCACGAAGGCTTGCGCCGCATCGATGGCCTGCTGCAACGCATGGCCGGGCTCACCGGGCACCTGAAGACCTTCGCCCGCAAGAGCCCGGCCGGCCTCAGCGAACGCTTGCGCCTGGGCGATGTGCTGGAACAGGCGCTGCAATTGCTGGCGCCACGTCTGCGCAGCGAACAGGTGGAGTTGCGCAGCGAAATAGATGCGAACGTGCAGGTGATGGGCGACGCCATTCGGCTCGAGCAGGTGCTCCTCAACCTCTTGCACAATGCCCTGGATGCCATGGCCGGGGTCGAGCCGCGGGTGCTCGAGGTGACGATCCGCCGCCAGGGCGGGCAGTGCCTGCTGAGCGTGGCGGACAGCGGCGGGGGCATCGCCGGCGAAGACCTAGCGCATATCTTCGAACCCTTCTACACCACCAAACCTGTGGGTCAGGGCCTGGGCCTGGGGCTGGCGGTGTCCTACGGTATCGTCCGCGAGCTGGGCGGCAGCCTGGAGGCATGCAATGGCCCGGAGGGCGCAGTCTTTACCCTCAGCTTGCCGGTGGCGCCGAATCCGTAGGGAGGGTTAGCGGCGCGGCGCAACACAGGTAAAAACAACGACATTCGAGCGCCGCGTAACCCAGCAGGGCTAACACCGCGTTAGCAGAACCTGGCGGGTTACGCGCCGCGCCAAGCACCGGGTTGTATGCAAACGGCTGGTTTTGCGGCGCTAACCCACCCTACACTGCGGCCGTCGAGTGAGGAGGTGCTATGAGCGGTCAGGTGATTGTGGTCGATGACGAGTCGGCGATTCGCGAGGCGGTGCAGCAGTGGCTGGAGCTGTCCGGCCTGCAGGTGCAGACCTGTGCCAGCGCGGTCCAGGCCCTGGCGCTGGTCGACCGGGATTTCCCCGGGGTGGTGATCAGCGATGTGCGCATGCCCGGCACCGACGGTTTGCAACTGCTGGACAAGCTGCTGGAGCTCGATCGCGACCTGCCGGTGATCCTGGTCACCGGCCACGGCGACGTGCCCATGGCGGTGCAGGCGCTGCGTCAGGGCGCCTACGACTTTATCGAGAAGCCCTTCACCCCCGAGCGCCTGCTCGACAGCGTGCGCCGCGCCCTGGACAAGCGCCGACTGGTCTGCGAGAACCGCCAGCTGCGCCAGCAGTTCGCCCTCAAGGACCATATCGAGGCGCAGCTGCTCGGCGTCTCGCGACCGATGGAAAACCTGCGTCGGCAGATCCTCGAGCTGGCCGGGACCTCGGTGAATATCCTGATTCGCGGCGACACCGGCAGCGGCAAGGAGCGGGTCGCCCGTTGCCTGCATGATTTCAGTCCGCGCGCCGGCAAACCCTTCGTCGCCCTCAACTGTGCGGCGATCCCGGAACAGCTGTTCGAGAGCGAACTGTTCGGCCACGAAAGCGGCGCCTTCACCGGCGCCCAGGGCAAGCGCATCGGCCGCATCGAACACGCCGACGGCGGCACCCTGTTCCTCGACGAGGTGGAAAGCCTGCCGCTGGCACAACAGGTCAAGCTGCTGCGCGTGCTGCAGGAACGGACCCTGGAGCGGCTCGGTTCCAACCGCAGCATCCAGGTCGACCTGCGGGTGATCAGCGCGGTCAAGCCGGACCTGCTCGATGAGGTGCGCGCCGGGCGTTTCCGCGAGGATCTGTACTACCGGCTGAACGTCGCCAGCCTGCGCATTCCGCCACTGCGCGAACGCCGCGAGGACATTCCCCTGCTGTTCGAGCACTTCGCCCGCGAGGCCGCCGAGCGCCACGGCCGGGACATGCCGCCGCTGCCGCCGGCCGAACTGGCGCGGCTGCTCGGTCACGACTGGCCGGGCAATGTGCGCGAGCTGATCAACGCCGCCGAGCGCCATGCCCTGGGCCTGAGTGCCCCGGTCGACAGCGCGGGCGAGTTGCCGGCGCAGTCCCTCGCCGAGCAGATGGAAACCTTCGAGGCGCAATGCCTGCACCGCGCCCTGCAACACTGCCAGGGCAATATCGCCGAGGTCATGGCGCTGTTGCAGCTGCCGCGGCGCACCCTCAACGAGAAGATGCAGCGCCACGGCCTGCAGCGCAGCAGCTATCGCCCGGCCGGCAGTGGCGACGAAGACTGAGAGGGTGTGAAAAACTCTCGCCTACTGCGATCGCTACGGCGCTCGATATTTTCACAATCTCCGAGGCAAGCCTGCACAGCGGAACGTAGCCCGAATAAGCCCCGGCGCAATCCGGGAGCGCTCGAACAGGCGACGAATTGGGCTGCAGGTGCGCCTCGCGGGCATGACGGCAATCCCGGATTGCGCTGCGCTTATCCAGGCTACGAATCGACGGCGTCGGCGGATTTACGCCTGTTGCCATTCGATAGTAGGCGCTATTTCGCTCATTACGCCCTGAGGCATTCAAACCAAGTGTTCTAGAACGGGCTTTTCAGCCCTTGGCACGGCATCTGCTATAGCTCTGTTACGCCGCACGCGTTGGTTGCGTCGGCGATTATAAGAAAGACCAGAGGTGAGCCTATGAACTGCCATATTTCCCCCGCGAGCCTGTCTCGCCCAGCTCCGCTATGCCGCCTCTTGCGTGCCAGGCCTCGGCCAGGTGCGGGCATTCGCCACTTTCGTCCAGTCTGATCGAACCTCGGACCTGCCTATCCGCTGCGGCGGGTCGTGCATCGTCTACAGTGAAAAAGCGCTGCATAAAGCCATAACAACGACGGAGATACTCCATGCGATTGACCAAGCGTTTCAGCCTGCTCGCCGCTGCCGCGGCCCTGACGGCCAGCACTGCGGCATTTGCCGCGCCGACCTTCATCAACATCCTCACCGGCGGCACCAGCGGGGTCTACTACCCGATCGGTGTGGGCCTGTCGCAGCTATACAGCACCGGCATCGACGGCGCGAAAACCTCGGTGCAGGCGACCAAGGCCTCGGTGGAAAACCTCAACCTGCTGCAGAGCGGCCGTGGCGAACTGGCCCTGGCCCTTGGCGATTCGGTGGCCGATGCCTGGAATGGCGTGGAAGACGCCGGCTTCAAGGCGCCGCTGAAGAAGCTGCGCGCCATCGCCGGCACCTACCCGAACTACATCCAGATCGTTGCCAACAAGGAAGCCGGGATCAACAGCCTGGCCGACCTCAAGGGCAAGCGCATCTCGGTCGGCGCGCCCAAGTCGGGCACCGAGCTGAATGCTCGGGCGATCTTCGCCGCGGCGGGTCTGAGCTATGAGGACATGGGCAAGGTCGAGTTCCTGCCGTACGCCGAGTCGGTCGAGCTGATCAAGAATCGTCAGCTGGATGCCACCCTGCAATCCTCGGGTCTGGGCATGGCGGCGATCCGCGATCTGGCCGCCACCCTGCCGATCAACTTTGTCGCGGTACCGGCTGAGGTCACCGCCAAGATCGGCAATGCGGCCTATCAGCCAGCCATGATTCCAGCCGGCACCTACGACGGTCAGGACGTCGACATCGCGACAGTGGCGATCCAGAACATCCTGGTCAGCCATGAAGAGGTGTCCGAGGAAGTGGCCTACCAGATGACCAAGCTGATGTTCGACAACCTCGAGCGCCTGGGCAACGCCCATTCCGCGGCCAAGGACATCAAGCTGGAAAGCGCGGCGAAGAACCTGCCGATCCCGCTGCATCCGGGTGCCGAGCGTTTCTACAAGGAAGTCGGCGCCCTGTAAATCCGACCCCGGTCGAAGGATGGGGGCGCCCAGGTGATAACCCATCCGGTGACTTCGCCATAGGTAGGAGCGGCTTCAGCCGCGAATTCTTCGCGGCACAGCCAAAGCTTCGCGGCTGAAGCCGCTCCTACGACAGGGAGCTTCGAGCGCCCGGGCTTATCCGTAAGTTTTGTTGGCGACTCTGGCGCCTTATCGACGTTGTAAAGAAAGAGGGCATAAGCTCCATGACTGAACAAAATCACGGCCTTGCGGCAGGTCCGGGCGATTGGCCGAAAGCGCTGTTTTACGTGGCGCTGCTGTTCTCGATCTTCCAGATCACCACGGCGGCCTTTCATCCGGTGTCCAGCCAGATCCTGCGGGCGGTGCATGTCGGCTTTCTGCTGATGGTGGTATTCCTCAGCATTCCGCTGGTCGGCAAGCACAAGCCCTGGCAGCCGCTGGCCTGGCTGCTCGGCCTGGCCGGCATGGGCACGGCCATCTACCAGTGGGTGTTCGAGGCGGACCTGATCCAGCGCTCCGGCGACCTGACCAGTGCCGACATGGTCGTCGGCCTGGTGCTGATGGTGCTGGTGTTCGAGGCGGCGCGGCGGGTGATGGGCATCGCCCTGCCGCTGATCTGCGGGCTGTTCCTCGCCTACGGCCTGCTCGGTCAGTACCTGCCCGGGGATCTGGCCCACCGCGGCTATGGCCTGGATCAGATCGTCAACCAGCTGGCCTTCGGCACCGAGGGCTTCTACGGCACCCCGACCTATGTGTCGGCCACCTATATCTTCCTGTTCATCCTGTTCGGCTCTTTCCTCGAACAGGCGGGCATGATCAAGCTGTTCACCGACTTCGCCATGGGCCTGTTCGGCCACAAGCTCGGCGGCCCGGCCAAGGTCTCGGTGGTGTCTTCGGCGCTGATGGGCACCATCACCGGTTCCGGTGTGGCCAACGTGGTCACCACCGGCCAGTTCACCATTCCGTTGATGAAGCGCTTCGGCTACAAGTCGGCATTCGCCGGCGGCGTCGAGGCCACCTCGAGCATGGGCAGCCAGATCATGCCGCCGATCATGGGCGCCGTGGCCTTCATCATGGCCGAGACCATCAACGTGCCCTTCATCGAGGTGGCCAAGGCCGCCCTGGTCCCGGCGCTGCTGTACTTCGGTTCGGTGTTCTGGATGGTTCATCTGGAAGCCAAGCGGGCCAACCTGAAAGGCCTGCCGAAAGACCAGTGCCCCAATCCCTGGGCGGCGGTGAAGGAGCGCTGGTACCTGCTGATCCCGCTGTTCATCCTCATCTACCTGCTGTTCTCCGGGCGCACGCCGCTGTTCTCCGGGATGGTCGGCCTGGCCCTGACCGCCATCGTCATTCTCGGCTCGGCGATCATCCTGCGGGTGTCTTCCTTCGCCTTGCGCATGGCCTTCTGGATCGCCCTCGGCCTGCTCTGCGCGGCCTTCTTCCAGCTCGGCATCGGCGTGGTGTTCGGCGTGGTCGGGCTGCTGGTGGCGATCTGCTGGTTTATCAGGGGCGGGCGCGACACCCTGGTGATCTGCCTGCATGCGCTGGTCGAGGGTGCGCGCCACGCGGTACCGGTGGGTATTGCCTGCGCCCTGGTCGGGGTGATCATCGGCGTGGTCTCGCTGACCGGGGTGGCCTCGACCTTCGCCGGTTATATCCTGGCCATCGGCCAGGAAAATCTGTTCCTTTCGCTGATCCTCACCATGCTCACCTGCCTGGTGCTGGGCATGGGCATTCCGACCATTCCCAACTACATCATCACCAGCTCGATTGCCGCGCCGGCGCTGCTGGAGCTGGGCGTGCCGCTGATCGTCTCGCACATGTTCGTCTTTTACTTCGGCATCATGGCCGACCTCACCCCGCCGGTGGCGCTGGCCTGCTTCGCGGCCGCGCCGATCGCCAAGGAAACCGGGTTGAAGATCAGCATGTGGGCCATACGTATCGCCATCGCCGGTTTCGTCGTCCCCTTTATGGCGGTGTATGAACCGGCGCTGATGCTGCAAGGCGATAGCTGGCTGGCCACCGTGTATGTGTTGTTCAAGGCGGCCGTGGCCATCGGTATCTGGGGCGCGGTATTCACCGGCTTCCTGCACTGCAAGATAGCCTGGTGGGAGCGGGCGCTGGGCTTTGCGGCCGGTGCCAGCCTGATTCTGGCCACGCCGATGAGCGATGAGATCGGCTTCGCCCTGGCGGCGCTGTTCCTCGCTCAGCACTTCTGGCGTGGACGGCATGCCCAGGCGACGTTGGCGTGATCGGATTGTGCATGGGCCTGGCCGGGGCGGTGTGGGCCGAACTGCCGGTGCCGGGGTTCACCCTGGCCTGGCAGCACACGATCGAAAAGATACGCTGGGAAGAGGATTACCGCGTCACGCCAGAGGGCTTGTTGCTCGGCGAGGCGCGGGTCAAGGGGTCTGGTGCCGGCATGGAAATCCCTGCCGATGCCGAACTGCGTGAGGGCAGCTGGCATTACCAACGCCAGCTAGCGCCCCTGCAACCGCTGCGCTTGGGGCGAACCCCCGAGGCGGGGGATTACCAACTGTGTTTCAACCAGCGTTGTCGCTCGATGAGCGACTGGCTCGGCCCGCCACAAGCGACCCGGCCGGCGTTGGAACTCTGGAGCTGTGAGCTGGGCTCCCCTGGATCCTCCGTGGATCAAGGCCAGGACGACGGTTAAGGCCGCGTCTGCTCCCAAGGCCACAAGCCCTGGTCGTCGTAGAGGAAAACCCCCATTTGGCTTTGCCGATGGGGGTTTTGTTCATTGGGGCTGGGCTCGGATTTCTGTCGAGTCGGGTAGGGTGCGCCGCACGCACCAGCGCAGGTTGCGGACTCTTGGTGCGCACGGCGCACCCTGCGAGTCAGGCCGCCGCACACTCAAGCTCCGGGCATCTGGACGTAACCCAGTCGTGGGACAGGGCCTTGCTTATGGCGTGGGTTTGGCTATCTTGGCCCGCACTGGCGTGCCAGTCATCGCCCAGGGGCTGTTCCCCGATTTTCGTGATTACAGAGCAGGAAACCGATGAGCACCACCACCTATTACCTGGACATGCAGCACCCCGAGCAGATTCTTGGCAAACCGCTGCCGGGCGACTTGAGCGTGGTCGAATGCAGGCACAAGCAGTTCCAGCTCAACCGCTTTCTCTACCAACTGGTCGGCGAGCCCTGGGCCTGGACGGACAAGCTGAGCTGGAGCGAGGCGCAGTGGCGCGAGCTGGTCGAGCAGGCCGATCACCGCACCTGGGTGGCCTATCACCAGGGGGCGATCGCCGGCTACTACGAGCTGCTGCGCGATGCCGAGGGCGCGGTGGAAATCCTCTACTTCGGCCTGGCCGCGGCGTTTCTCGGCCGGGGCTTCGGCGGCCCGCTGCTGACTCATGCGCTGCAGTCCGCCTGGGCCTGGCCGGGCACCCGGCGCGTCTGGGTGCACACCTGCAGCCTCGACCACCCCGGCGCCCTGGCCAATTACCAGGCGCGCGGTCTGCAGGTCTGCCGCGAGGAAACGACCCCGTAGATGGGTTAGGCGCTCCATTCCAACCTGCATTTAACCCGTGACAGCGCACGCAGTTGGGAGGCCGGGGCATTGCCGGCGGTCAGGGCTTTCTCGACCCAGGGCGACCACGGCGCGGGTGCAGCGATCAAGTCCGGGGCCTGCAGATGACGTTTCTGAAGTGCTGCGCGACGGTTTCGGTGCCGATCGGACAATGCCGCGCTGTTAACCTCCGTAATAAGAGCGGAATTGCTCCGGTTGTCTATCAGCTGGACATATCCGCCGTTTGCCCGCGTGGGCATGTCAACCGAAGCAAGGAGAACTGCAGATGGCCAACTATCCACCCGAGGGCACAACCCTGCCGCCGGTCGTTGAGAGCATCCCGGCCCCGAGTGGGGCGAGCAACCTGATCGACACCGACTACGTGATCGGCCAGGACAACATCAAGGGCAAGTATCTCTTCAACCTCGACATTCATGGCAAGGTCTTCACCATTTCCGCGTTGCTAACCGTGCTGTTCGTGGTCTTGACCCTGGCCCTGCAGAGCGAGGTCGAGCCACTGTTCACGGCTGTGCGCAATTGGCTGACCAGCAACCTGGCGTGGTTCTTCCTCGGTTCGGCGAACATCTTCGTGCTGCTGTGCCTGGGCCTGATCGTCTCGCCCCTGGGCAAGGTGCGTCTGGGCGGCAAGGAGGCGACAGCGGATTACACCTACACCGGCTGGTTCGCCATGCTGTTCGCCGCCGGCATGGGCATCGGCCTGATGTTCTACGGGGTGGCCGAACCCATGTCGCACTTCTCCTCGGCCATGGGCGGGGTCAGCGTCGAGAACGGCGTGCGCACCGACTGGGCGCCGCTGGGCGCCGCGGCCGGCGATGCCCAAGCGGCCGCCAGCCTGAGCATGGCCGCCACCATCTTCCACTGGGGTCTGCATCCCTGGGCGATCTACGCCATTGTGGCCCTGGCCCTGGCGCTGTTCTCCTTCAACAAGGGTCTGCCGATGAGCATCCGCTCGATCTTCTATCCGCTGCTAGGCGAGCGGGTGTGGGGTTGGCCGGGCCATGTGATCGACATCCTCGCGGTGCTGGCCACCCTGTTCGGCCTGGCCACTTCGCTCGGTATCGGCGCGCAGCAGGCGGCGGCCGGCATCGAATACCTGTTCGGCATCACGGCCAACAACACCAGCATGGTGCTGTTGGTCACGGGTATCACCGCACTTGCCCTGCTCTCGGTAATGGCCGGCCTGGACAAGGGGGTCAAGCGCCTGTCGGAAATCAACATGGTGCTGGCGGCCATGCTGCTGCTGTTCATCATCATCGTTGGCCCGACCCTGGCGATCCTCACCGGCTTCTTCAGCAACCTGGGTAGTTACCTGACCCATCTGCCGGCCCTGTCGAACCCGTTCGGCCGTGAAGATGCCAACTTCAGCCAGGGCTGGACCGCCTTCTACTGGGCCTGGTGGATCAGCTGGTCGCCGTTCGTCGGCATGTTCATCGCCCGGGTCAGCCGTGGTCGCACGGTGCGCGAGTTCCTGATCGCCGTCCTGCTGGTGCCGTCAGTAGTGTCGGTATTGTGGATGACCGCCTTCGGCGGCACCGCCCTGGGCCAGCTCTTCAATGATGGCTTCACCGGGGTGCAGGACGCGGCGCTGGAGCTGAAGCTGTTCGCCATGCTCGGCCAGCTGCCGCTGACCGAGATCAGCTCCTTTATCGGCATCGTCCTGGTGATCGTGTTCTTCGTCACCTCCTCGGACTCCGGCTCCCTGGTGATCGACACCATCACCGCCGGCGGCAAGGTCAACGCGCCGGTGCCGCAGCGGGCCTTCTGGGCGATTCTGGAAGGGGTGGTAGCCATCGCCCTGTTGCTCGGCGGCGGCCTGGTGGCCCTGCAGGCCATGGCGGTGTCCGCCGGTCTGCCGTTCACCATCGTCCTGCTGGTGGGCTGCATAGCTGTCGTCAAGGGCCTGCTGAGCGAGCCGCGCTGACCGTTATCAGGTAATGCAAGAACGCGCCTTCGGGCGCGTTTTTTGTGGGCGGTGCGCAACCACCCGCTCAACTCCACAGATCGCCTACCGCCGTGCTGGCCGGATAGTGCGTGGCGCTCTGTGCCTGCAGCAGTTCCGCGGTCGCCAGGGCATCGGTCAGGGCATGGTGGGCCTGGTACAGCGGCAGGCCGTAGCGCAGACGGCTGTCGGCCAGGCGGATCGATACTGTCTGCTGGTCGAGCAACTGCCGCAGCCAGCCGGGCCTGCGCTTGCGCGGATGCAGCCGGGCTTCCAGCTGCATGGTGTCGATCACCGGGAATTGCAGTCCTTCACCGAGCAAATGGCGCATGGCCTGGTCGAGAAAACCACGTTCGATCGGGCGGTAGTGCACCACCATGATCTTGCCGGCCATGGCCGTCAGCAGGTGCTCGAGTACAGCGTCCAGGCTCGGTGCGCTTTGGACGTCCGAGTGGGTGATGTGGTGGAAGGTGACCGACTGGCTGCTCAGTTCACCCATCGGCTTGACCACCCAGTAGTTGGCGTCGCGGCAGTGAATGCGGCGCAGGTTGAAGGGCACCAGGCCGAGACTGACGATCGAGTCGCGGCGGCTGTCCAGACCTGTGGTCTCGACATCCAGGGCCAGCAGCGGCACCTGTTCCAGGGGGGTGTCGGCGCTTACCGTGCCGGCCTGGTAGAAGCGCGCCAGGCGCGGGTCGCGGGCGGCCTGCCCCAGCTGGGCGAACAGCGCCGGCCAGTCGGGTGGCGCGTCAGTGCTGTGGCGTCTCATAGCGGCATATTCTGCGATTGCCCCGGGTAGCGGAAGCGCAGAAATTTCTGCGCATTGCTCAGCACCTGGAAGGACGATTTGAGGTTCTGCCGGTCGCTGGCGGAGACCTTTTCCGGTTCGATGTAGTTGTCCGGCTCGCGGCCTTCCTGCAGGTCCATGGCCTGATGGCGGATGCGCACGATGGAGAGGAACTCCAGGGCGTAGCGCAGCTGGGTGATGGCCTCCTCGGTGAGCAGCTTGGTGGCGGCAATGGCATCCAGGCGTTCCAGCGAATTCTGTGCCTTGGATCCGGCCGCCAGGGCATGCACCCTTATCAGGTCGGTCAGCGGTGCAGTGCCGCGGCCCTTGAGGTTGATGATGTTGTTCTGCTGACCGTCCTTCTCCATCACGAAGGTGCGGAAGAAGCCCAGCGGCGGGGTGCGGTTGAGCGCGTTGCGCGCCAGGCTGGCGAGAAACAGCGGGCTCTGGCTGGCCTTGTGCGCCACCAGTTCCTTGAGGTTCTCGACCAGCTCGGCCTCGCCGTAGATGCTGTCCAGGTCGAAGAAGATGCAACTGTTGAGCAGGGTTTCCGGATTGGGCCGCTCGATCCACTCGGTGAAGTAGCCCCGCCAGACCCGTAGCGGCTGGCGCCACTGGGGGTTGCTGGCCATGATCCCGCCCTTGCAATAGGTGAAGCCGCAGGCCGCCAGGCCGTCGCTGACGAACTCGGCGAGTTGCAGAAAGTAGTCATCGTGGACCCGCGGATCGAAGCGGTTGTCGAGCACCAGGGCGTTGTCCTGGTCGGTGACGATCAGTTGCTCGTCGCGCGCCATCGAGCCCAGGACCATGAAGCAGTAGGGCACCGGCGGCGGCCCGAGCTTTTCCTCGGCCAGCTCCAGCAGGCGCTGGGTCAGGCTGCGGCCGATGCCGGACATGGCGCTGCCGATCATGTGCGCGGTGGCCTGCTCGTTGACCAGGCGCAGGAAGGTGGCGCGCAGGTCCGGCACCAGGGCCTGCAACTCCGTCACCGACTGCCGGTTGAAGATGCTGTTGACCAGATACAGACTGCTCTGCGATTCGTATTTGATGATGTCGGACAGGCTGATCAAGCCGATCGGCCGCTGGCGGTGCACCACCGGCAGGTGGTGGATGTTGTGCCGCAACATGCACAGCATGGCCTCGAACACCGAGTCGTCGGCCTGGATGGTGATCGGGTTGGGCGACATTATCTGCTCGACCGGGGTGTCCAGGGCCAGGCCCTCGGCCAGCACCCGGGTGCGCAGGTCACGATCGGTGGTGATCCCAGCCATCGCCTGGCCGTGGCCGGCGGCGCCTGGTGGCGGGCCGAGGATCACCAGAGAAGATACGCCGTGCTCGGTCATCACCCGCGCCGCATCCAGTACCGAGGTGCCCAGCGGCACGCTGACGGTGCGCCGGGTGACCAGCTTGCGCACCTCGATCTTCATCAGTTCGCTGGCATTGCCCTGGGATTCTTCCACCGACTTCAGCCGCGACTGACCTTCGGCCTCGACGAAGTCGGCGAAGGCTTCATGGGCCTCGCACAACTGCTCGAACAGCTGGCCGGGGATGAAATAGATCAGGCTGTCCTCGATCGCCCGTGCCGGCAGGCGGACTTTCTTGCCGCGCAGCAAGCCGAATTGGCCGAACACTTCGCCTTCGGCCAGGCGGTTGTACAGCTCGCCGTTGCGCCGGTAGATCTCCACCGCGCCGCTGCGGATGTAGTGCAGGTCCTGGATAGGCGCGCCGTAGAGGAGGATGTCGCTGCCGGCCTTGAAGTAGCCGACCTCGACCTGTTGGGCGATCTGGTCGAGGACGTCGTTCGGCAGTCCGTCGAAAGGGGCGAAGCGACTCAGGTGGTCGCGTATTTCGATCAGCTCGACTTGCATGCTGGGGGTCCTGGCGGGCGCGTACGGCAAGCATTGAAGCATACGCCCGGCAGTGCGGGCAGCCGCGGCGCGCGGGGCGCGGCTGCACTGGTCGTTGTCAGGCAGCTGGGTGTCGGTTGCAGGCAGAGATCGCGATCGGCCTGGGCTGGCCGGGGCCCCGGCGCGTCTGGACGCATACCTGCAGATCCATCGCGAAAACGTGACCCCGTAGGGTGCGCTGTGCGCACCGGGGGTTCATCAAACGCCGGCCTGGGTCGCTAACTCAACCTACGCTTGCAGGGTCGATAGCGAACCTATGGAGTCTTGCCATGCGCGTCTCAGTATTGAAAAGCCTGTCCCTGGGCCTGTGCCTATTGCCCGCGCTGGCCACTGCGCAGGATATCCAGCCCGGACTGTGGGAAGTCAGCTCGACCACTGTGCGGGTCGACGGCCAGACGCTGCCGGACATGCAGCACATGCTCGAGCAGCTGAAGAAACTGCCGCCCGAGCAGCGCCAGATGATGGAGCAGATGCTGGCCAAGCAGGGCGTACAACTGGGCGACCAGGGCGTACGTATCTGCATGAGCGAGGCGCAGACCAAGGCCCAGGAGATTCCCCTGCAAGACCCCAACTCAGGTTGCAGCCATGAAATCACCGAGCGCAGCGCCGAGCTGTGGAGGTTTCGCTTCAGTTGCCCGGACGGAGAGGGCGAGGGCGAAACGCGCTTTCTCAGCGACAAGGAATTCACCTCCCTGGTGAAGGGCACCTACGGCGGCCAGAGCAGCAGCGTGCAGAGCCATGCGCGTTGGGTTTCGACCGATTGCGGCGGCTTGCAGCCGCGCTGATCTGCGGGCTCCTATCTGCCTCGCTGTCACGCAGGTTATCGATAACTACTATCAAACGATAATAAAGCTCAATTGCGTTGACGCGGACGACAAACTGTTGCGAAAATTCAATAGATAATCATTAGCATTTGCATCTCTGCGATTAGTCGCCGGGCATGCACGTGCTGATTAGCACCCTCCTGCAAGCAAGGACGATCCTGCAGGGCATTCGATATTTCGCATTGGGAGAGTCCCGTGTCGTCCAGAAAGACCCGCTTGGCCGTGGCCGTCGCCGCCGCTTGTAGTTTCAACCATGCCCTGGCCGCCGCCGGCGAGTCCCTGCAACTCGAGGCGCAGACCATAGTCGGCAGCAGCGACGATGCCCAGCCCGACAGCTACAAGGCCGCGCCCAGCAGCGCGGCGACCAAGCTGGAACTGAGCCCACGGCAGACCCCGCAGTCGATCTCCACCATCAGCGGCGCGCAACTGCGGGACTTCAAGCTGAGCAGTGTCAACGACGCGCTCAAGTACACCACCGGGATTCAGGTCCAGGAAGTCGAGACCGACCGCACCTACTACAGCGCCCGCGGCTTCGACATCACCAACTTCCAGTACGACGGCATCGGCGTTCCCTTCGTCTACGGCAACGTCGAGGGCGACCTGGATACCGCGATTTTCGAGCGGGTCGAGGTGATCCGCGGCGCCAACGGCCTGATGTCCGGCACCGGTAACCCCTCGGCGACCATCAACTTCGTGCGCAAGCGGCCGACCCTGGCGCCCCAGGCGCGCATCGACCTGACCGCCGGCTCCTGGGACAGGCGGCGCATCGACGTCGACGTTTCCGGCGCCCTGACCGACTCCGGCAACGTGCGTGGCCGCATGGTCTACGCCAACGAAAACAAGAACTCCTACCTGGATCGCTATTCGCGCGAGAAGAACATCTTCCACGGGGCGATCGAGGTGGATCTGGCTGACAGCACTCTGTTCACCCTCGGCCATACCCTGCAGAAGAGCGACGCCAATAGCCCGCTGTGGGGCGCACTGCCGCTCAACTTCAGCGACGGCTCGGCCACCGACTACTCGCGCTCCACCAGCACCTCGGCCGACTGGGCCTACTGGGACGTCCAGGAAAACCGCAGCTTCGCCGAGCTGGCGCACAGCTTTGCCAATGGCTGGCAGGCCAAGGCAGTGCTCACCCATGTCGAGAAGAAGGCCGACAGTTCGCTGTTCTACGTCTACGGCAGCCCGGACCGCGACACCGGCCTGGGCCTGTTCAGCTACCCATCCGAATACCAGGACACCAACAAGCAGCTGATCGCCGACCTCTACGCCAGCGGCCCCTTTGCCCTGGCCGGGCGCGAGCACGAACTGGTGGTGGGCGGCAGCTGGTCGAAATCCGAGCTGGAAGATATCTCCTGGTACGACTCCTCGACCGGTAGCGCCTTGCCGCCGCTGGAACAGTGGACCGGCAATATCGGCAAGCCGCTGAACGATGCCGGCAACAATGGCAGCGACTTCACCGACCGTATGCAGAGCGTCTACGGGGTCGCGCGCTGGAGCCTGAGCGATAGTCTGAGCCTGATCACCGGCGCGCGGGTGGTCGATGTCGACAGCGACGGCAGCAATTACGGCGAGAGCAAATCCACCTCGTATAACAACGAAGTGGTGCCTTATGCCGGGGTGATTTATGACCTCAACGAGCAGTACTCGGTCTATGCCAGCTACACCGAAATCTTCGACCCACAGACCAAGCAGGACCGCAGCGGTAATCGCCTGGCTCCGGTCGAAGGGGTCAACTACGAAGCCGGGATCAAGGCCGAACTGCTCGACGACAAGGTCAACCTGAGCCTGGCGGTATTCCGCACCGAGCAGGATAACGTCGCCTCAGTGGCCGGGATGAGCGGGGGTACCACCTTCTATAAAGGCGAGGAGGGCATCACCAGCGAAGGCTATGAAGTGGAAGTCTCCGGCGAACTGCTGCAAGGCTTGCAGGCCACTGCCGGTTACACCTTCGTCGATATCCGCGATGCCGAAGACAAGCACGCCGTCACCTACTCGCCGAAACATATGCTGCGCGCCTCCACCACCTATCGCATCCCGGGGCTGGAGCAGCTCAAGGTCGGCGCCAGCATGAGCTGGCAGGACGAGACGCGTAACGGCAACGCCGAGCAGGACGCCTACGGCCTGGTCAACCTGATGGCCAGCTACGAGATCGACCGCAACTGGACGGTGTCGGCCAATCTCAACAACCTCACCGACGAGAAGTACCTGACCAGCCTGTACTGGAGCCAGGCCTATTACGGTGCGCCGCGCAACGCCAGCATGACAGTCAGCTGGAACTACTAGCAAACCGGCGCCTGTCGCGGCTCGCAAGGCTGCGGCAGGCATGGCCGCCTACCCCGACGAGAAAGCCCATGCGTTCCGCCTTTGTTGTTCTGCACCGTTGGTTCGGCCTGTTTATCGCGCTGTTCCTGTTCGTCTCCGGCCTGACCGGGGCGGTGATCTCCTGGGATCACGAGGTCGACGAATGGCTCAATCCGCAGCTGTTCGAATCGCAAAGCGTCGGGCCGCGGCAGTCGCCCGAGGCGTTGGCCGCCCAGCTGGAAGCCCGCGACCCGCGGCTGCAGGTCGGCTTTATGCCGCTGTATACCGAGCCGGGTCACGCCTTCGGCGTCAGCGTCAATCCGCGCGTCGACCCGGCCACCGGCAAGGCCTACGAGTTGGATTTCAACCAGCTGGCCCTCGACCCGGTGACCGGCGAGGAGCAGGGCCGACGCATGTGGGGCGCGCTGTCGCTGAGCCGCGAGAACCTGATGCCGTTCCTCTACAAGCTGCACTACAGCCTGCATATCCCCGACGGTTTCGGCATCGAGCTGGGCATTCTGCTGTTCGGCATAGTCGCCATCGTCTGGAGCCTGGATGCCTTCCTCGCCCTGTGGCTGTCGTTTCCCAGTTGGCGGGTGTGGCGCAAGTCGTTCGCCTTTCGCTGGCGGCAGGGCGGCTACAAGCTCAACTTCGACCTGCACCGTTCCGGCGGCGTGTGGATCTGGGGCGTGCTGCTGATCCTGGCGGTGACCTCGGTGTCGATGAACCTCAACGTGCAGGTGACTCGCCCCCTGGTCGAGCTGTTCTCGCCGCTGACCCCGAGTCCCTTCGCCAGCCGCACCCCGGTCAGCCTCGATGAGCAGCCTGTACCGGCTATCAGCCGGGCCGAAGCGTTGCAGCTGGCGCAAGTCGAGGCCAGTCGCCTGGGCCTGGAGAAACCCGCCGGCGGGGTGTTCTATTCGCCGGAGTTCGATGTCTACGGCGTGGGTTTCTACACCGCGCAGAACGACCACGGCGATGGCGGCCTGGGCAATCCCTGGCTGTACCTGGACGGTCAGAGCGGCGCCATCGCAGGCAGCTTGATACCGGGCAGCGGCAGCGCCGGGGATATCTTCATGCAGGCGCAGTTCCCGCTGCATTCCGGGCGCATCCTCGGCCTGCCGGGGCGCATTCTGGTGTCGCTGCTGGGGCTGGCGGTGGCCATGCTGTCGGTCACCGGCGTGGTGATCTGGCTGAGGAAGCGCCGTTCGCGGGTCCACAGCGTGCAGCGCAGCCGGCTGACGCTGGCCGAGGTGCCTGGTAGCTGTTAGAGGATCGGCGAGATCAGCCGTGCCACGCGCATGGCCAGTTGTTGCAGGCGATGCACATTCTTGTAGTCGCCGGCGAACAGTTCGCGCGATTGCTCGAAGTCCCGCTCGAGCATCTGCGCGACCTCGTCGGCGAAGCGCCGATCCAGGGTCAGCAGGGTGATCTCGAAATTCAGGCGGAACGAGCGATTGTCCAGGTTGGCGCTGCCGACGCTGGCGACTTCCCGATCGATCAGCATGACTTTCTGGTGCAGGAAGCCCGGCTGGTAGCGGAACATCCTGACCCCGGCGCGCAAGGCCTCGAAGGCATACAGGCTGGACGCGGCATAGACCACCCGGTGGTCCGGCCGTGCCGGCAACAGGATGCGCACATCGACGCCGCGCAGCACGGCCAGGCGCAAGGCGGCGAACAGTGCCTCGTCGGGGATGAAGTAGGGGCTGGTGATCCATACCCGCTCGCGGGCGCTGTTGATCGCCTCGACGAACAGCAGCACGCAGGTTTCCTGCGGGTCGGCCGGGCCGCTGGCGATCAGCTGGCAGAGCATGCCGTCGCCCGGGTAGGCCTCGGGCAGCAACAGCGGCGGCAATTGGCGAGTGGCCCAGAACCAGTCTTCGGCGAAGGACTCCTGCAGGCAGGCGACCACCGGCCCGCGCACTTCAACATGGGTGTCGCGCCAGGGCGAAAGCGACGGCTTGTGGCCGAGGTATTCGTCGCCGATGTTGAGCCCGCCGAGAAAGCCGCATTCGCCATCGACCACCACAATCTTGCGGTGGTTGCGAAAGTTCAGCTGGAAGCGGCTGAGCAGCCCGCCGCCGGTGGTGAAGGCGTGGACCTGGATGCCGCCGTTGCGCATTTTCTCGCTGAAATGCCGCGGCAGGGCGTGGCTGCCGATGCCGTCATAGAGCACGAAAACCTGCACGCCGGCGGCCGCGCGCTCCAGCAGCAGGTCTTGCAGGCGCTGGCCGAGCCGGTCGTCGCGGACGATGAAGAACTGCAGCAGGATCACCCGGCGCGCGCTGGCCAGGGCGCTGAAGAGCGCGGCGAAGGCCGCCTCGCCATCGATCAGCAGCCGCACCTGATTGTTCGCCAGGCAGGGCATCCGGCCCAGCCGGGACAGGGCGCGCAGTTGCTGGTAGATCGGCGAGGCGCTGGCACTCAGGGCTTCGTCGACCCAGGGCCGCCAGTTCAGCGCGGCCATGGCCTGGTGCATCTGCTTGTCGGCGTGGCGCCGGGCCTTGATATAGGCATCGAAGCGGCTGCGGCCGAACACCAGGTAAGGCAGCAGGGTCAGGTAGGGCATGAAGAACAGCGACATGGCCCAGGCCAGGGCACCCTGGGCGGTGCGTACGGTCAGCACGGCATGCACGGCCGCGAGCATGCCGAGGGCGTGGATCGCGGCGATCAGGTAGGCGAACAGATTGGGGATCGCGAAGTCCAGGGGCATGCCGGTTCCTGTGCGTTGATGCCGGGTGGGTGCCGAATCCATTACCCCTGCAGTGTGGCACCAACAGGCCAATATGCGCCAAGTTCGCAGAGGTTGTGAAAACCCCCTCGCCTACCGCGACCGCTTCTGCGAAAGCTCGCAAGCGTCCGCTGCGGCGTGGCGCTACGTACGCTCTTGCTACGGTTAACAAGTCTCAACTCGGCGGATGGCGGCAGTTGCCCTGCGAATGACGGCCCGTGGCCGGCAAATATGGGTTTTGCCTGTTAGGCTTACGCGTTAACCGAACGTTTTTTCGGTCGCGATGAGTGGGAAGTCGGGCGAAACCGTCCTTCTTGTGCTTGCCAGCGAGTTAAATGCCTCAAGGAGAACTCCACATGGAAAAACCCCCTTTGCATGACACGACGCCACAGCCAGAAGTGGAAATACCGGGTGGCATTCCGGCCCCGAGCGGGGCGGCCAACCTGATCGATACCGACTATGTGGTCGGCCAGGACAACATCAAGGGCAGGTTCCTGTTCAACCTGGATATCCACGGCAAGGTGTTCAGTATATCCGCGCTGACCATTCTGCTGTTCGTGGTCTTGACCCTGGCCCTGCAGACTGAGGTCGAACCGATCTTCAGCGCCATTCGCAACTGGCTGACCAGCAACCTGGCCTGGTTCTTTATCGGCGCGGCCAACATCTTCGTGCTGCTGTGCCTGGGCCTGATCGTTTCGCCACTGGGCAGGGTGCGCCTGGGCGGCAAGGAGGCGACGCCGGACCACAGCTACGCAAGCTGGTTTTCCATGCTGTTCGCCGCTGGCATGGGCATCGGCCTGATGTTCTACGGCGTAGGCGAGCCGATGTCGCATCTGGGCTCGGCCATGGGCGGGATCAGCGTCGGCGAAGATGGCCTGCGTACCGACTGGGCGCCGCTGGGCGCGGCCGCCGGTAATGCGCAGGAGGCCGCGAGCCTGGCGATGGCGGCCACCATCTTCCACTGGGGTCTGCATCCCTGGGCGATCTACGCCATCGTGGCGCTGGCACTGGCGCTGTTCTCCTTCAACAAGGGCCTGCCGCTGAGCATCCGCTCGATCTTCTACCCGCTGCTCGGCGAGCGGGTGTGGGGCTGGCCTGGGCATTTGATCGACATCCTCGCGGTGTTCGCCACCCTGTTCGGCCTGGCCACCTCGCTGGGCCTGGGCGCCGAGCAGGCGGCTGCCGGCCTCGACCATCTGTTCGGCATAGCCGCCACCGACGTCAGCAAGGTGCTGCTGATTACCGGCATTACCGCAATCGCCCTGCTCTCGGTGCTGGCCGGTCTGGACAAGGGGGTCAAGCGCCTGTCGGAAATCAACATGGTGCTGGCCATCCTGTTGCTCGGCTTCATCATCCTGGTCGGGCCGACGCTGGCGATCATCACCGGCTTCTTCAGCAACCTGGGTAGCTACCTGGCCTATCTGCCCGAGCTGTCCAACCCGGTCGGTCGCGAAGACGCCAATTTCAGCCAGGGCTGGACCGCCTTCTACTGGGCCTGGTGGATCAGCTGGTCGCCCTTCGTCGGCATGTTCATCGCCCGGGTCAGCCGTGGTCGCACGGTGCGCGAATTCCTGATCGCCGTCCTGCTGGTGCCGTCAGTGGTGTCGGTATTGTGGATGACCGCTTTCGGTGGCACCGCCATCGGCCAACTGCTCGGCGACGGCTTCACCGGGGTGCAGGATGCGGCGCTGGAGCTGAAGTTGTTCGCCATGCTCGGCCAGCTGCCGTTGAGCGAGATCAGCTCCTTTATCGGCATCGTGCTGGTGATCGTGTTCTTCGTCACCTCGTCGGACTCCGGTTCGCTGGTGATCGACACCATTACCGCGGGCGGCAAGGTCAATGCGCCGGTGCCCCAACGGGCCTTCTGGGCCATCATGGAAGGCGCGGTGGCCATCGCCCTGCTGCTCGGCGGCGGCCTGGTGGCCCTGCAGGCCATGGCGGTATCCACCGGTCTGCCGTTCACCATAGTGTTGCTGGTGGGCTGCGTGTCGATCGTCAAAGGCTTGATGAGCGAGCCGCGCTGATCGCTGCTGCTGGGTAATGCCAAAACGCGCCTTCGGGCGCGTTTTTTGTGGGCGGTGCGGAAAAATCTTGTGGGAGGGGCTTTAGCCGCGAGCTCTTAGCCAGAGGGTCAAAAGCGTCGCGGCTAAAGCCCCTCCCACAGCTAAAGCGGAGCGCCGCCCAGCCCCTCCCACAGAGTGATGCGCAACCACCCGCTCAGCTCCACAGCGCGCCGACCGGCGTGGTCGGCGAGTAGTGGCTGGCGATCTGCGCCTGCAGCAGCTCCGCGGTGGCCAGGGCATCGGTCAGGGCGTGGTGCGCCTGGTACAGCGGCAGGCCATAGCGCAGACGGCTGTCGGCCAGGCGGATGGAGGTCGGCTGGCGGCCGAACAGGCGGTCGAGCCAGCCCGGCTGGCGCTGACGGCGGTGCAGGCGGGCCTCCAGCTCCATGGTGTCGATCACCGGGAAGTGCAGCGCCTCGCCCAGATGCTGACGCACCGCCTGGTCGAGAAAGCCGCGCTCGAGCGTGCGGTAATGCACCACCATCACCTTGCCGGCCATGGCCGTCAGCAGTTCACCGAGAACGGTCGTCAGCCTGGGGGCGTCGCGGATGTCGCTGTGGGTGATGTGATGGAAGGTGACCGACTCGCTGCTCAGCTCGGAAACCGGCTTGACCACCCAGTACTGCGCCTGGCCGCAGCGGATGCGCGCCAGGCTGAAGGGCACCAGGCCGAGGCTGACGATCGAGTGGCGGTTGCAATCCAGGCCGGTGGTTTCCACATCCAGCGCCACCAGCGGCACCTGCTCCAGCGGGGTGTCGACGGCTACCGCGCCGGCCTGGTAGAAGGCGGCCAGGCGCGGATCCTTGGCCGTTTGCGCGAGCTGGGCGAAGAGGTTCTGCCAATCCGTCGGCGCGGCGCAGGCTTTTTTACCCCGGGCGCTGGGCCGCTTCACGAGGAGCCGCCCGCCGGGTAGCGGAAGCGCAGGAATTTCTGCGCGTTGCTGAGCACCTGGAAGGCTTCCTTGAGGTTGTAGCGCTCGCTGGCGGAGACCTTTTCCGGCTCGATGTAGTTGTCCGGCTCGCGGCCGGCCTCGAGGTCCATGGCCTGATGACGGATGCGCACGATGGAGAGGAACTCCAGGGCGTAGCGCAGTTTGCTGATGGCCTCCGGGGGCATCAGCTTGGTGGCGGCGATGGCGTCCAGCCGCTCGTTGGAGTTCTGCGCCTTGGAGCCGCAGGCCAGGGCATGCACGCGGATCAGGTCGGTGAGCGGCGCGGTGCCGCGGCCCTTGAGGTTGATGATGTTGTTCTGTTGGCCGTCCTTTTCCATCACGAAGGTGCGGAAGAAGCCCAGCGGCGGCGTGCGGTTGAGGGCATTGCGCGCCAGGCTGGCGAGAAACAGCGGGTTCTGGCTGGCCTTCTCCGCGAGCAGGTCCTTGAGGCTTTCGACCAGCTCGGTTTCGCCATGGACGCTGTCGAGGTCGAAGAAGATGCAGCTGTTGAGCAGGGTCTGTGGGTTGGGGCGCTCGATCCACTGGGTAAAGTAATCCTTCCACACCCGCAACGGCTGACGCCACTGGGGATTGGTGGCCATGATCCCGCCCTTGCAGTAGCTGTAGCCGCAGGCCGCCAGGCCGTCGCTGACGAAGGTCGCCAGCCTGAGGAAATACTCGTCGTGGACCCGCGGGTCGAAGCTGTTGTCGAGGACCAGGGCATTGTCCTGGTCGGTGACGATCAATTGCTCGTCGCGGGCCATCGAGCCCAGCGCCATGAAGCAGTAGGGCACCGGCGGCGGGCCGAACTGCTGCTCGGCCAGCTCCAGCAGGCGCTGGGTCAGGCTGCGACCGATGCCCGACATGGCGCTGCCGATCATGTGGGCAGTGGCCTGCTCGTTGACCATGCGCACGAAGGTGGCGCGCAGGTCGGGCAGCAACGCCTTGAGCTCGGCCACCGTTTGCTTGTTGAAGATGCTGTTGACCAGGTACAGGCTGCTCTGCGATTCGTACTTGATGATGTCTGCCAGGTTGATCACCCCCACCGGCCGCCGTCGGTGCACCACGGGCAGGTGATGGATGTTGTGCCGGAGCATGCACAGCATGGCCTCGAACACCGAGGCATCGGCCGGCAGGGTGATCGGGTCGGGCGACATCACCTGGCTGACCGGGGCGTCCGCGGCCAGGCCTTCGGCTACCACCCGGGTGCGCAGGTCGCGGTCGGTGAGGATGCCGGCCATCAGTTGGCTGGGCTGCTCGGTCGCCGCGCCGTCGGGGGCGGAACCCTCGGCCTGTGGATCGACGATCACTAGGGAGGACACGCCCTGCTCGGTCATCACCCGCGCGGCCTGTTGCACCGAGGTGTCCAGGGGCACGCTGACCGCTTGCCGGGAGATCAGCCGGCGCACCTTGATCTTCATCAGCTCGCTGGCCTTGCCCTGGCTCTCCACCGCCGACTTCAGGCGTGACTGGCCCTCGGCCTCGACGAAGTCGGCGAAGAAGTCATGGGTCTCGCAGAGCTGGTCGAACAGGTGGCCGGGAATGAAATAGATCAGGCTGTCTTCGATGGCCCGGGCCGGCAGCCGCACCTTGTGCCCGCGCAGCAGGCCGAACTGGCCGAAGATATCGCCCTCGGTCAGGCGGTTGTAGAGGGCGCCGGTGCGGCGGTAGATCTCCACCGCGCCGCTGCGCACATAGTGCAGGTCGTGGATCTCCGCGCCGAAGCTGAGGATCTCGCTACCGGCCTTGAAGTAGGCGACTTCCACCTGGCGGGCGATCTCGTCGAGGGTGTCTTCGGGCAGCCCATCGAAGGGCGGGAAGCGTTGCAGGTGGTCGCGGATTTCGATCAACTCGATCTGCATGCGGGCCTCTTGAGGGGGGGCGGTCGATCGGCGAGCGAGCCGGTGCCGATCCAGGCGCGCATCGATGCGCGGCGCTGAACATGACGACCGTCTGCTCGCACGATTTGGGGCGGATGCTCGGCATTGGTTCAACGATAACGCGTTCTGCGCCGGGCTTGCCGATTGTTTTGCCGATGTCCCGCCGATGTGTGGCGCCCGATTGCAGCCTGTAGGCGCGTCGGGCGGCGTTGCGCTTTAGCCGTTCCTACGGTTTCTCGCGAGGCCTGCGACAGCAGATTTGCCCGCCTGGCGAGCGCGCGGTTTTCCGCATCCGGCGACGAACCCTGTAGGGCGGGTGCAACTCGCGGGGTGGGCAATGCGGGATAGACAATGCGGGTTTCACCCGCCCTACGGGTGCCCACAAGCGCGTAGGGTGGGCTTCAGCCCACCAAGATTGCGGCGTTTTCATGCCACCGGCTACATCGCCATTGGTTTGCCGCGGTGCGTTGCGCGCGGGCTCAGCTGTGCTCGAGCGTCAGGTAGACCGCCGTCTGGTTGAGCAACTGGTAGGCGACTTCGCCGAAGGTGATGGGGCCGGTGAGTCGCGCCGTCTGGCGTCCCTGCAACTGCGAATAGAGGTAATTGAGGATGCAGTTGCAGCCGAACAGGATGGGGCCGCCGTCGCTGGGCATGGCCTGCAGGAAGCGCTCGCTGTAGTCCTCGACCGCGTCGGCGAACCGGTAGTTGACCCCGGCGAACACCGGCGCATAGAAGGACACCAGGCCCGGCTCGCGATCCAGCGACTGGATGCTGACATTGATCATGGCGCCGCAGTAGTCGGCCACCAGCGGCAGGCGGGTGTCGATGCCGCGCGCGCGGATCAGCTCGAGCAAGCTGCCGCGTACGCCATCGATTAGGCAGTCGCGGGCGGCAAAGCCGGTCTCGGCGAAGCTCAGCGTCGGTCCCGCGCCGGGCTTGAACAGGTTCACCGCATGCACCAGTGCCGTCTGTTCGGGCGGCAGGGGGATGTGCAGGACGATGGCCTGGTCGGCGTAACAGCGACCGCTGCGACCGTCGATCACCTGGGCCTGGGCGCTGCCCAGCTGATCCAGGTGCACGCCCGCCACCCAGCCGGCAATCGGCTTGATGTACATGTCCGGGTAGTTGGGGGCCTCGCGGGCATAGTCCTCGAGCACGGCACTGGCGGCCGGCAGAATGACGATGCTGAAGCCATTTTCCGGGGCGTCTTCGAGCATGTGCGGCAGCCGCTCGCGGTCATAGCAGACGATCTCGCCGGCCTGCTGGCCGAACGGCTGGACGAACACCCGGTCGAGTCGACAGGTGCCACCCTCGCTCGCCATGAAGTAGGGGGTGGTGCCGCCGATCCAGTTACCCTTGGGCAGCGCCGCCAGGCAGTCGAGGTGGCCGGCGATGGCCAGGGTTTCGCCGCGCTCGATCAAGGCGCCGGCCTGGCGCAGATCCAGCAGTGCGCTTGTCGCTGTGCCGTCGTTCATGGCTGGTCGCCCTCCGTGGCCTGCTGCCGGTCGTCGTTCAGCTGGGCGATCTCGTGCTGCAGATGCTTTTCGTGCTTGATGAAGAAGCGCCGCAGTTCATTGATCCTGAGGATCTGCATATCCGGGTCATGCGCCCTGGCAAACTCCTGGCGGGCGCGGGCCAGCAGCAGTTTCAGGCTCAACAGGCGGATCTCGAACGGGCAATCCGGCGCCAGCAGGCGCAGCCATATGCCGTCGTCGCTGGCGGGAATCGTACTGCCGGTATGCCCCGTCGAATCGTCCAGTTGCAGGCGCGCCCGCAGGTCGGTATCCGCCGTGACCAGTTGGCCGGACTCGATCGCGTGCTTGATCTGCCAGGCCAGGTGCATGTCGATATCCAGCAGGGCGCAAACCTGACGATAGCGCAGGCCATCCTGCAGGCACTGGATCACCCGCCGGGCCAGGCCATGGGTGAAGTCGCTGGCACTTTTACCGAGGAAGGCTTGCGGCGCCTGATCGTCCTGCTCCGGTAGGCTGGCATGGATATAGGTCTTGTAGGCGCCGATACTGGTATGCCGCCAGCGTGAGCGGGGCTGTTCGCCGAGGTAGCGGCCGAACCAGGTCTTGCCGGTGCTCAGGTAGGCATGCACCTCGCGGCTGTGGGTATCGACACGAACCCGGCTGACCTCCCAGGGCTCGTTCACTTCCAGCAGCCAGCGGCACAATTCTGCGTCTTTCACCCGGAACTCCCTGTTGTGATCTACCAGTCCAGGGACCTTCACATGGGGGCGCGCAGCGAGCCAGGAGACCTTGGCATTAAGTCGTTGCTACTTGCGCAGCGGGTCGCTCGTTCGACAGGCGCGGGAAAAGGGGGGCGTTGGCGCCGGCGCGCGCAGCAGATACCGGCTGCCAGCGTTGCCCCGGCCTCGAGATCCGCGGCCAGTAGCAAGGCGAACGTCTGACTCGATCGGCCTGCCAGTGTGCGGCCGCAGAATTATCGTTTCGATGACCCCGGCACGCAGGGTGCGCTGTGCGCACCAGGAACCCGGTTGTCAGTGGTGTGCACGGCCCCGCGCGCCCTGCACAGGCCAGCCTCCTAGTAGAAACTGACCGCATGCCCCTCGCGGTCGAAGGCGATGAAGTTGCCGATGCTGCCGGCTTCGATGGCCCCGACCATCATCTTCAATGGTTGCTCGGCCTCATCGCTGCTCGGCACCATGCCTGCGCGTCCGGCCAGGCCGGCGGCGAACACCAGGTCCCAGGCCACCCCGGTGCGGCTGGACTCGGCCAGCAGCCCGGCAAAATCCACCAGTTCGTCCGGCAGCTTGTCGACGCACAGCACAGGTCTGAGCGAACCGCCCTGGTTTTCGGCGTGGCGCTGGCGTTCCTCTTCGGTTGCATCTTCCGGCAGCTCGGCGCAAACGAACACCAACAGCAAGCGTTGCGGTTCCGGCTGGGCCTTGGAAGCGGCCAGCAGGTCGGCGAATTCGGTAATATCCATGACAGTCCATCCGTACGGCAAAAGTGAGCGATGCGATAGCAGCCTGTCGGACTTTGGCGTCCGTAGCGAGAAAGTCTGGGATTGAGCGGATTTTTCCAGTCAAACGAGGCGAATAGCCGCTCTATTTAACGAGTTTGACTGGGAAAAGCCGCCAATATCCAGGCTTTCGCAGTAGGACAGTCCCAAGTCCGACAGGCTGCTATCCCACACTGCCATGGGTCGTCGGCCTTTGACCATATCTCTTAAGGCATAGAGGGCGCGTCGCACAGTTCTCTACCCGCGGGCGACCGAGGCTGATTCAGCCAGCGCGGGCGGTGTCCGACGTGCAGGTGAGCACAGCTTCTGCGACGGACGCTCAGGGTTCGCTGCTTTCCCGCAGCTTGGCCAGCAGGGCTTCGCTTCTGATCAGTTGTTCTTCTTCGCTGAGGTGCGGGTTTTCCAGCACGATGTCGATTTGCTCGAGCAGTTCGCCTTGCCGGCGGACACGCTGATCCAGCTGCCTGAGGCGGCGGGTACTGCGCCAAGTCCAGTAGGCCAGCGCCGCGACTGCCAGCAGTAGCAGTGCAAGTCCTGTCCAGATCAGATAAGTCATGGCTACTCCGGGCTGGCTGTCGCTCAGTCATTCAGGGGCGCAGTGGCTTGCGCATGGCAAAGCGCTGCAAGGTAACAGCGCCGCGCGCCACCGTCTGTGCCTGTTCCACAGAAAAGCCCTGGCGCGCAAAGAATGGCCGCGCCGTCAGGCTGGCCTCGGTAAAGGCCGCCGTTGCCCCCGCGGCTTTCATGCGCGTTTGCGCGGCTGCATACAGCGCCGTGGCTACGCCTTGGCGGGCATGCTGCGGGGCGGTGAACAGCAGGTCGATATGGCCATCGCAGGTAAAGCCGATAAAACCGGCGAGTTGCCGGCTATCCTCGGCGATTAACAGCTCCAGGCCCGCCAGGCGAGTCTGCCAGGCGGACATGTCCGCGTGCGCGGGTGCCCAGGCCTGGCGCTGCGTCTGGGCATAGTCAGCGGCGCCGAGCTGATGCACCGCGGCGCTGAACAGCTCGACTAACGCCTGCAGATCCTGGGCGTGGTAAGCGCGCAGGGTGAAGGCCGGATGGTTGGGCATGGGTTGTAAGGTTCGGTTGATGAGGGGGCGCTCACAGCCTCAGGCAGATTGGCGCCGTTGTAAATACGCGAAGGTTTCCCGCAAGGCCGCAAAGGGGGATTTGGGCTGGTAAGCCAATTGTGCACAGGCTTTACGGATGTCGTATTCCTGTTTGACGCCATAGAAGGTGCGCACCTGGCTGCGGGTCAGGTTCGCTGGTGTGCCGGTCAGCCTGGCAAGCAGTTCGGCGCCCCAGGCAATGCTCAGCAGTAACCATTGTGGCGCGTGCGGTGGCAGCTTGTAGCCAGGAGCAACGGCATTGGCGGCCGCCACTATGTCGCTGAATGAGGAGCTGTGCTGGTTCGCCAGGATATAGCGCTGCCCGGTTTCGCCCCGGTTGGCGGCCGAGATGCAGCCCAGCGCGACGTCGCGCACATCAACGAAATTGAAATGAAAGTTGGGGTCCATGGGCACGGATTTTTTGTAGATGCGCTCGATAAAAGCCATGGTGTCGGTCAGGCGATAGGCGTTGGGGCCGATCATCGCGGCAGGCAGCACCGCCACCATCCACAGACCATGGGCTTTGGCGATCTCCCAGGCCAGTTGCTCGGAGAGGATCTTGGAACGGTAGTAGGGGTTGCTCAGGTCCTGGTTCCAGTTGCCTTCGTGCAAGGCGTGGCCGTTGTGGCCGATGGCGGCGACTGAGCTGACGTAGACCACGCGCTTGACGCCGGCCTGCACCGCAGCCTCGAGTACGCTACGGGTACCTTCGACATTGGCCCTGACGATGTCTGTTTCTGGATCCGGCGACCAGTGCTTGAACACCGCGGCCACCTGATAGAGCACCTCGACGCCCTCCATTGCCTTGAGCAGTGCGGCCTTGTCCTCAAGCTCGGCGTATACCAACTCGCAATCCAGCCCGACGAATGGCTGGGTATTGTTCGGGTCGCGCACCCCGGCGCGCACCCGCTGGCCTTGCGCCAACAGTGCCCGCAGCAGATTGTTGCCCAGATGGCCATTGGCCCCGGTTACCAAACATAAAGTGGCCATTGCGATCTCCCTGTACGGCGTCGGCTGTTTTGTCGGGAGACAGGCTAAACCTTGCCCCTGGGGGCAGGGTCAAGCTTTCGCTGGTTGAACCTTAATGGGGTGCGAATAGACGATTGATGTCCTGCTTGAGCTGCAGCAGTTGCTGGTCGAGGCGTTGCAAGGCCTGGATTTCGGCCTGGAGTTGCACGCGTTTTTGCTCGATGCCGAGGGTGGCCGTCTCGAGGGGGAAGCGCTGGCTACGCAGTTTTTCTGTAATCAGCGGGAGTATCTCTGTCAGTTTGAAGCCCACGGCCTGGGCTTGGCGGATCATGCGTACCAGCGTCACGTGGTGCTGGTCGTAGCAGCGGTAGCTGCCTTGGCGCAGTGGCGCGGGAAGCAGGCCTATTTTTTCGTAATGGCGGATCGCCTTGGGCGTGCAGGCGGTGAGTTTGGCCAGTTGTCCGATGAGCATCAGGTAAGTCCTGCACGACGAGAAGGCTGGCAGGTTACCCGGCAGGCGAGGGCAGGTAAATCGGCGACTGGCGCCGCCTGTGACTCACGGCTTGAGCGCGGCCAGCAGGGTGTCGAGATTGTGCCTGAACATGCCCAGGTAGCTGCTGGCCGGGCCTGCGCTGGCCAGGGCATCGGAGTAGAGGGTGCCGCCGACCTTGGCGCCGCCTTCCGCGGCGATCTGCTGGATCAGCCGTGGGTCGCGGATGTTTTCGACGAACACCGCGCGCACGCCGTCGGCGCGAATCTGCCGGATCAGCGCAGCCACTTCGGCGGCCGAAGGCTCGTCCTCGGTGCTTAGCCCCTGGGGCGCGATGAAATTCAGGCCATAGGCCTGGCCCAGATAAGCGAAGGCGTCGTGGCTGGTGATGATGCTGCGCTGGGCCGGTGGCAACTGGCCCAGGCCGGCGCGGGCTTCGCCGAGCAGGGCGCGGATCTGGCTGAGGTAAGCCTCGCTGCGGCTGGCGTAATGCGCTGCATTGGCCGGATCGGCCTGGCTCAGCGCCTTGGCGATGTTCTGCACATAGATCTCGGCATTGGCCAGGTTCTGCCAGGCATGCGGATCGGGGACCTTGTCGCCGTCTTCATCGAGCATCAGCGGCAGCACCCCGGTGCTGGCGTCGAGCCGGGTGCCGGGGGCCTCGCTGCTGGCGATCAGGCGCTGCAGCCAGGGCTCGAAGCCCAGGCCGTTGGCGATGATCAGGTCGGCATCGAGCACGGCCTTGGCGTCTTCGGCACTGGGTTGGTAGACATGGGCGTCGGCATCGGCACCGACCAGATTACGCAGTTCGAGCTTATCTCCGGCTATCTGTCGGGTAATGTCGGCCAAAATGCTGAAGCTGGTAACGACTTTGAGTTTCTCGGCCGCGTTCAGGGGCAGCGACGCGAACAGGACGAACAGGGCGATCAATACACGCATGGAGCGTTCCTCAGGGTGAAGGTAAGGGCTGGGCGCGCAGCAGGCCGTTGAACGGGCCGAACAGCACGGAAAGGGCATAGGCCAGGCCGGCCAGCAACACGATGCAGGGACCGCTGGGCAGGTTGGCGTAGTAGGACAGCAGCAGGCCGAGCCAGACGCAGGTCGCGCCGGTGAGTGCGGCGAGCAGCAACAGGCGGGGCAGGTGGCCGCTCCAGAAGCGCGCGGCGGCGGCCGGTAGCATCATCAGGCCGACCACCATCAGTGCGCCTATGGCCTGGAAGCCGATCACCAGGTTGAGCACCACCAGGGTCAGGAACAGGCCGTAGGCCAGCGGGCCGAAGCGGCTGACGCTGGCGAGAAACAGCGGGTCGAGGCTGTCCAGCAGCAGCCAGCGGTAGATCAGCGCCAGGCCCGCCAGGCTGCCGAGCGAGACCAGCAGCATGCCGTTGAGCGTGCTCTGATCGACGGCCAATACCGAGCCGAACAGCAGGTGCAGCAGGTCGAGCTGGCGCCCGGCCAGGCCCAGCAACAGTACCCCGCTGGCCAGGGAAATCGGGTAGATGGCCGCCAGGCTGGCGTCTTCGCGCAGGCCGGTGTGGCGGGTGACCCAGGCGGCCAGACCTGCCATGCCCAGGCCGGCGACCAGACCGCCGAGCGTCAGGGCCGGCAGGCTCAGGCCGAACAGCCAGAAGCCGATGGCGGCGCCGGGCAGGATGCCGTGGGCGATGGCGTCGCCGATCAGGCTCAGGCGGCGCAGGATCAGAAACACCCCCAGCGGCGCGGCGCTCAGCGCCAGCACCAGGCCGCCGAGCAGGGCGCGGCGCATAAAGGCGAATTCGACGAAGGGTGCCCACAGCAGTTCCATCCTAGGCCACC
The DNA here is from genome assembly GCF_041601375.1 of Pseudomonas sp. Lineage (GTDB taxonomy): Bacteria > Pseudomonadota > Gammaproteobacteria > Pseudomonadales > Pseudomonadaceae > Aquipseudomonas. The sequence continues at coordinate 34,852 of NZ_JBFIIG010000021.1, forward strand.
TGTTCCAAGGGTGGGCGCTGGCCGATCAGCTGGCGGATCGGCGCGAAGCGGCAACCGCTGCGCGACACCTGCAGGGCGTTGTCCAGGCGCCGGCCAAGGCTGCCGAGGTCATGGCTGACCAGCAGCTGGGTGCGGCCCTCGGCCTGCCAGCGCTGGATATGCTGCCAGAGCAGGGCCTGGCCGTGATCGTCCAGCGCCGCCTCGGGCTCATCCAGCAGCAACACCCGGGCGTCGGTCAGGCTCAGGCGTGCCAGCAGCGCGCGCTGCAGCTCGCCGCCGGACAGCGCCTGCAGCGGTTGTCGCTGCAGGTCGAGCAGACCCCAGTCGCTCAGCACCTGTTGCAGACGCGCCTGGCGTTGCCGGCGGTTCAGTGGGCTGCGCCAGAAGCCGGCGCTGACCAGGCTCTGCAGGCTGATCGGGAATTGCCGGTCGAGGGCCTGCTGTTGCACCAGATAGGCCACGCCGCCGAGACGCGGCACGCCCAGTTCGAGGCGTCCATGCAGCGGCCGTTGCAGGCCGGCGATCACCTTGAGCAGGCTGCTCTTGCCGCAACCGTTACTGCCGATCAGCCCGGTCAGGCTGCCGCTGGGCAGTTGCAGATCCAGCGGCGGGGTCAGCGGCTGGCCGCTCGGCCCCCATTGCAGGTGCTGGCAGCGGATCATGCCGGGCTCCAGTTCCAGCTGCTGGCGGCCACGGCATCGTGGGCGTGCAGGCTTTCCGCGTGAACCACGCGCAGGTTGAAGGCGCTCAGCCCGGGCTGCAGCAACAGGGTGCTGTGCAGGCGCCGCGCGGCGTCTTCGCAGAACATCAGGTTCTGCCCGTTGACCAGGGCAAAGGCCTGCTCGTCGGCGCGCTTGACCGCGGTCTGCACCGAGGTGCCGAGGGCCTGCTCGGCGCGGTCGATCAGCTCGATCAAAGGCAGTTCGTCGGCCTGCGGGCTCAGGCGCACCTGCAGGGTGGCGGTGCTGCGCTGGCTATGCGGCGTGGCCAGAATGCCCTGGGTCGAGCCGAGCCAGCTCAGCAGTTGCTGATGGTCGAGCGGCTGATTGGCGAAGTCTTCGATGAAGCGCTGCTGGATCAGTTGGCGGGCCAGGGCGGCGGAGCAGGGGCAGGTCGAGGAATAGTCGACCTGAACCTGCAGTTCCACGTGGAACCCCCATGAATCCTGGCGTGCACGCACTTCGAAGGGGTAAGCCTTCCAGCCTGATAGCGGGCTGACCAGGGCCGGTCGGCTGAGCAAGGCCTCGCCGCGCAGGCTGATATGGGCCTGTTGCGACAGGCCTTTATGGCTGTCGAGAAACTCGCCCAGCAGTTGCCACAACAGCAGCGGGCTGAGGTTGTCGGTCTCCAGGACCTGCAGGGCCAGGTACAGGCGCGACATATGAATGCCGCGCGCGCCGCCGTCGTCCAGGCTGACCCCGGCATCGGCACGAGCGTTGATCCGTTGCCCGGCAAACAGCAGCGGCAGGGCGATTTCGCCCATGCCGACCCAGTCCAGGGGTTGTTGGTAGTGAGTCGCTTGGGCGGCGATATCCGGCAGAGTCAGGGCGGTCATCAGAAATCCAGGGTGTGACTGAGGCGATAAATGTTATGTTATAACAATTAAAGCGCCACGCCAGTGAATTCGAACCATGACCTTGACCCTGCTTACCGAAGCCGAGCTGCTCGCCCAGCCGGCCGATGACTATATGAGCGACGCCCAGCAGCAATTCTTCCGCACCTTGTTGCTGAACCAGCGCGGCGAACTGCAGGCGCGCATTGCCGAGGCGTTGGAGACCCTGCGCGAGCGCGAAACCAGCAGCGACCCGGCCGATATCGGCAGCGCCGAAGAACAGCGGCAGTGGCAGCTGCGCCAGCTCGAGCGGGAAAGGAAACTGCTCGACAAGCTCGACCAAGCCCTGGCTCACCTGGCTCGTGGCGAATACGGCTGGTGCCGGGAAACCGGTGAGGCCATCGGTCTCAGGCGCCTGCTGCTGCGGCCCACCGCCAGCCTGTGTATCGAAGCCAAGGAACGCCAGGAACAGCGGGAAAAACACCTGCGCGACCGTGATCAATGATGGAGACCCCTGCGATGACTGAACGACTACCCGTGACCGTGCTATCGGGCTTTCTCGGTGCCGGCAAGAGCACCCTGCTCAACTACATCCTGAAGAACCGCGAGGGCCTCAAGGTCGCGGTGATCGTCAACGACATGAGCGAGATCAATATCGATGGCAGCGAGGTCCAGCGCGATGTCAGCCTCAACCGCGCCGAAGAAAAACTCATCGAGATGAGCAATGGCTGCATCTGCTGCACCCTGCGCGAGGACCTGCTGGAAGAGGTCGGCCGCCTGGCTCGGGACGGTCGCTTCGACTACCTGCTGATCGAATCCACCGGTATTTCCGAGCCACTGCCGGTGGCGGAAACCTTCACCTTCCGTGACGAACAGGGCCAGAGCCTGGCCGATCTGGCGCGCCTGGACACCCTGGTCACGGTGGTCGATGGGGTCAACTTCCTGCGTGATTTCCACGAGGCCGAGAGCCTGGCCAGCCGTGGCGAGACCCTCGGCGAAGAGGACGAGCGCTCGATCACCGACCTGCTGATCGAGCAGGTGGAGTTCGCCGACGTGCTGCTGGTGAGCAAGATCGATCTGATCGGCAGCCATGAGCGCGAGGAGCTGATCGCCATCCTGCGCGGCCTCAACACCCACGCCGAGATCCTGCCCATGGCCATGGGCGCGGTGCCCCTGAACAAGATCCTCGATACCGGGCGCTTCGACTTCGAGCGTGCGGCCCAGGCACCGGGTTGGCTCAAGGAGCTGCGCGGCGAGCACGTCCCCGAGACCGAGGAGTATGGCATCGCCTCCAGCGCCTACCGGGCGCGGCGGCCGTTGCATCCCGAGCGCTTCTTCACCTTCATCAACCGCGAATGGAGCAATGGCCGCCTGCTGCGCTCCAAGGGCTTCTTCTGGCTGGCCAGCAAGTACCAGGAAGCCGGCAGCTGGTCCCAGGCCGGCGGCCTGATGCGTCATGGTTTTGCCGGGCGCTGGTGGCGTTTCGTGCCGAAAAGCCAGTGGCCGAGCGATGACGAAGGCCTGCAGGCGATCATGAAGCACTGGCGCGCCGAGGTCGGCGACTGCCGCCAGGAGCTGGTGTTTATCGGCCAGAACATCGACTTCGCCCGGCTGGCCGCCGAGCTGGATGCCTGCCTGTTGGATGACGCGGAAATGGCCCTGGGCGTGGATGCCTGGCGAGCGCTGCCCGATCCGTTCGGCCCCTGGGTCGAGGAGGAGGCGGCCTGATGCTTGCGCCAACAATGCGGCAGCCGTTGCAGCAGGTCGCCGGCGAGCAGATCGAGGTGCTCGGCGAGGTGCTGCGTGATGAGGTCAACCTGGCCCTCTGGCAACGTCGCTTGCCGCCAGCGATCGATGCGTTCGCCGCGACGTTACTGGCCCGGGGCGAGCCGCTGGCAGAGTCCAGGGTGCTGGAATTGGCGCACTCGGAGAGCCCGGTGGATCTTGGCGACCTGCTCCAGGGCTATGGCGAATTGCCCGGCCATGCGGCCTTTATCGCCGATGTGGCCTGGCTGGTCGCTGCCTTCGCCTGCCTGCTCGACGCCAAGCGCATCGGCCTGCGCCTGCGCGTGCTGGATAAGGCCATGTGTCCGCGCTTTCACGTCGACCATGTGCCGCTGCGCCTGATCACCAGCTATGCCGGGCTCGGCAGCCAGTGGCTGCGCGAGGGCGTGATGGCGCGGCGTCGCCTCGGCGACCCGGCTGCCGAGCCCGTGGACGAGGCCCGGATCGAAGGCGCCGCAGCCGGCCATGTGCTGCTGGCCAAGGGCGAGAAATGGGTCGGTAACGAGGGCGGCGGGCTGATTCACCGCTCGCCGCAACCGCCACCAGGCGCGCGGCGCTTGTTGCTGACCCTGGATTGGCTGGCGTGATGCAGGGGGTACTACCGGAGCAAGGTGCGACTTGCGTGCCGGCGGGCAGTCGAGTTGCTATCGGTGCGCATGGCGCACCCTACCTGGGTGGGGCTAGCGCGCCATCCACACGCCTCGGCTCTGCCGTTCGCAGAACGGCTTGAGGTAGGCGGCGTCGCTGGCCACGCCGTAGTAATGAATGTCCTGCTGGTAGGGCATGCCGCCGACCCGGGCGTTGCGGCAGACGCCGTAGGCGCCGAGCGGACATTGCTCGACGAAGGCGACCTCGACCTTCTGTCCCTTCAGCTGCGGTTGGCAGAAGCCGCTGCGAAACAGGTTTGGCGGAATGCTGCGATTCTGCTGGCAGACCTTGACGTCCAGGCGCTCGGCCTGACTGTGGATCACGCAGGCCTCGCCCCAGGCCAGGGAGGACAGGGCGCAGAGCGCCAGGACCATCAAGCCACGCATGGATTCACCCCCTAGATAAATGTGTCAGCGACTCTAGCATGAGACCTTTATCCGGTCTGCGTGGAGCAACCGTGGGATCTAGCGGGAGTTAACCCGTGGGAGCGGGCTTGTCCGCGAAAGCGATCGCG
>NZ_JBFIIG010000022.1:0-38171 GCF_041601375.1 Pseudomonas sp.
CGCGACCGTGCCGGCCACCTCCGGTGAGGCTCCCGCGTTGGCAAACAGGCGCTCGACCAGGCTTTGCAGCGCTATGGCATCGACGTTGGACATTCACTGGCCTCCTTGGGCGGGGTTGATCAGGGGCTGGCCGTGGCATCTCTGCCAGAGCATTTTCAGCAGGGGGAACAGGGCGATCAGCAGGACCAGGGCACCCAGGGTGGCGCTGATCGGCCGTTCGATAAAGGCCAGCAAGTTGCCGTCGGCCTTGATCATCGAAGTCATGAAGTTGCTTTCCAGGACATTGCCCAGCACCAGGCCGAGAATGGCCGGGGCGATGGGGAAATTGGCAGTGGCGATCAGGTAGGCGGTGATGCCACAGGCCAGCATGATCCACACGTCGGTCAGGCTATTGTTGATGGCAAAGGCACCGACGATGCAGAAGCACAGGATGATCGGCATCAGCACCCGAGTCGGGGTGACGGCGAAGATATGTGCGCTGCGAATCGCCAGGTAGCCGATCGGCAGGAGGATCAGGTTGGCGACGAAGAAGGCGGTGAACAGGCCGTAGGCCATGGCACTGTTGTCCATGAAGATGGTTGGGCCGGGGTTCATGCCTTTCATGTACAGCACACCAATGACGATGGCGGTGATCGAGTCGCCGGGGATGCCGAATACCAGGGCCGGCACCCAGGCACCCGCGACCGCCGAGTTGTTCGCCGAGCTGGCATCGACCAGCCCTTCGACATGGCCGGTGCCGTAGGCTTCGGGCGTTTTCGAGCGCTTCTTGCTGAGGGCATAGGCGATCCACGCAGCGATGTCGGCACCGGCACCGGGTAAGGCACCAATAAAGGTCCCAAGAGTGCTGCCGCGAACTACGTTTTTCCAATAGTGCTTGAGGTGCGTGGGTACCTTGCCGAATACACTGCCATGTTGTGGGGCGATGCTCTGTACGGGGCGATCACCGGTGAGCTTGTGCTGGCTATAGAGCTTCATGACCTCGTACATGGCGAAGAAGCCGATCATTACCGGGATGAAGTTGATCCCACCCATCAGGTCCGGTACATCGAAGGTGAAGCGCGGTGCGCCGGTCACCAGGTCGAGCCCGACGGTGGCCAGCAGCAGGCCGACCATCAGTGACAGGAAGCCCTTTACCGCCGAGCCCTGGGAAATGAACACCGCGCTGCCCAGGCCCAGTACCGCCAGCCAGAAGTACTCGTATGAGCTGAAATTGAGGGCGAACTCGGCCAGCGATGGCGCGATCATCACCAGTACCAGGGTGCCGGCCAAACCACCGATTACCGAGCAGGTGACGTTGACGCCCAGGCACTCTCGGGCACGCCCTTGGCGGCCCATGGCCGCAGAGTCAGCCACATAGGCCGCCGAGGCTGGGGTGCCGGGAATGTTCAGATATGTGGCGGGAATATCGCCGGCAAAGATCGCCATGGCCGCGGTGGTGATGATCGCAGCAATGGCGGCAGTGGGTTCCATGGCAAAGGTGATCGGTACCAGAAGGGCCACAGCCATGGTCGCGGACAGGCCGGGGATGGCACCGACGAAGACGCCGAATATTGCTGCAATAAGGATTACCAGCAGCGTCTGGAAGTTGAATACCAGGAGCATTCCATCAAATAATTCGCTCATGCGCAGCGCCTCAGAAACCCAGGGGGCCGGTTGGAAGGGGCACCTTGAGCAGGTGGCCGAAGGAGAGGCTGATCACTGCGGTCGCCGCCACACTGATGGCAGCGGCAGGCAAAATGCGGACGCCTTGCTGGATCAGCAATACCAGCATGATCAGCAGCATCATCGATGCCGCACCGAGGGTCTCGTTGAACAGAATGTAGGCGCCGACCATCAGGCAGGGCAGAGCCGCGCAGAGAGTGGAACGCAAGAAATCGTTCGGCAGACGGATATCAACGGTGCTTTGGCGTATCTGGCCCAGGGCGGTGACGCTCAGGACTGCGCCGCCACCAATCATGCCGATGGCAATGAGGGTGGGGAATAGGTCGGCACCATACTGCATGCCTGGTACTGCGGGGAAATCGCGCGCCAGTACGATGACGGTAATGCCTAGCGCGATGAAGATCATGCCAAATACGAGGTCTTTCATGACGGTGTTCTCTTACAGCAGGGCAAAGACCAACGACGCCCTCGCAAGGGCGTCGCAGCGGGTAGACCGGCTACTTCTTCATGCCGATCTTTTCGATGATGTCGCCCATGTAAGTGTTGTTCGCTTCGAGGAAGGCAGCGAAATCTGCCGCGTCATGCCACTCCACACCGAAGCCGAGCTTGCGCATGTAGTCTTGGTACTGATCCGAGTTATAGGCTTTTTCCAAGGCTGCTTCGAGCGTGGCAACAATTTCCGGCGGCAGGTTTTTAGGGCCGGCGACGCCGCGCCACTCACCCAGCGAGTAATCGCTGCCAATGCTTTCCTTGAGGGTCGGAATAGTCGGGAAGGCCGGATTACGCTCGGGCGACAGGATGGCCAGGCCTTTGGCCCTTCCAGCCTCGATCATCGAACGTGCTTCGGGAACTGAGGAGGGTACCAGTTGGATGCTGCCGGCAGCCAACTCGACCATGGCCGGTGCTGCGCCCTGGCTCGGTACGAAGGTAATCTTTTCCGGGGCGATGCCTTGTTCCAATAGCAGACCCGAGAAAGCCACATGCCAGATGCCGCCCAGGCCGGTGCCGGAAGCCATGATGGTGCCCTTGGGCTCGGTGCGGATGGCCTCGAGCAGTTCGCTGACACTGTTGTAGGGCGAGTCCGCCGCCACTTGCACACCCGGATAGTCATAGTTGGTCATGGCGATCGGGGTGAAGTCCTTGTAGGTCAGCTTGGTCAGCCCCTGCCAGTGCATCATGTTCAGTTCGCCGGTGATGAAGCCCAGCGTGTAGCCGTCCGGCTTAGCCGCAGCCATAACGCTATGGCCGACTACACCGTTGCCGCCGGCACGGTTGACCACGTTGATGGTGACGCCGAGCTCGGTTTCCAGTGCTGCAGCAATCCCACGTGCAGCGGCGTCGCTACCACCACCAGCGGCCCAAGGGACGAGTAGTTGGATGGGCTTTTCCGGGTAGGCCGCCATGGCCATGGGCGAGACGAAAAAGGCGGACAGCAGCAGGGTTTTCAAGGGGCGCAGGGCTTTGCGCCCGCTGTGCAGTTGGTTCTTCATGGACGGCTACCTATTGAAATTATTGTCAGTGAGAGCTCGTGCCGCGCGGTGTCTCGGCTTGTTGGCGGAGTGGGGCGTACCGGGCGCACCTCGTCCGGGTGGAGCGTCCGGCTAGGCAGTAGGAGAAGCTAGAGGGGGCTATGGAGCATGTCTAATGAGGCTTGCTCATCGACGTATAACCACAGGTTATTGTGCGCGCCACACTGGGTAGCGCAGAGCCGCTGCGCCCTAGGTGCCCAGAGCCGAGTCGGTGCGGTGCACGGCTCCGTCGTCAGGTGCTCTCGCGGGCGAGGATCTGGTAGTCAAGCCGCGCGGTTTCCCGGGGTCGTGGCAGGCCTTCGCGCAGGGCCCAGGCACTGGCCAGCAGCATTTCACCGGCGCGCAGACCGATGCGGTAGGGGTCCACGGCTACCGTGCTGATAGTCGGGGTGCAGTAACGGGAGACCTCGAAGTCGCCGAAGCCGGCCACCGCCAGGTCATCCGGCACCTTCAGTCCCTGGCGATGGCACTCCATGATCGCGCCGAACGCCGACAGATCGCTCACGCACAGCACCGCGTCGGTGTCCGGCCAGCGCTCCAGCAGGCGGCGGATGGCCTCGCCACCATGGCTCATGGTAATGGGCGAGTCGCCGTGTTCCAGCAGCCGCGGTTCGCCCAGGTCGAGTGCGGCGATCGCCTGCAGGTAGCCGCGTCGGCGTTGCAAACCGCGATTGTCCAGCGCCGAGGCGCCGCCGATGAAGGCGATGCGCCGGTAGCCGCGCGCCTGCAAGTGGCCAACCATGGCGGCGGCCGCATCGATATTAGAGAAGCCAACCGATTGATCGATCGGCTCGCTGGGAATGTCCCAGGTTTCGACCACAGGCACCCCGGCCTGTTGCAGCAATTTGCAGGTGTTCGGCAGATGCACGCTGCCGGTGAGCATCACGCCGACTGGGCGGTGGCGTAGCAAGGTGCGCACCAGCAGCGCCTCCTCCTCCACCTGGTAGTTGGTATCGCCCAGTAGCAGGCACAGGCCTTGGGCACGGACGGCGTCGTTGAGGCCGCGAACGGTGTCGGCGAAGTTCGAGCTGATCAGCGAGGGCACCAGCGCCACGATGAACTCAGAGCGGCCGCTCGACAGGGTGCCGGCCGAGGCGTCCGGCAGGTAGCCGAGGCTGTCGATGGCGTCCTCTACGCGCTGCCGGGTACGCGCGGAAACATCCCGGCCGGCCAGGACCCTGGAAACCGTCATCTTGGATACCCCGGCCAGCTTGGCGACGTCTGCCATCCGTGGTGGTGTGCTGGGGGTGACGATGTCATCGCGACTCATGGCTGTCTGAAGTCCTCCGATGGCGACGCGGCAGAAGGGCCGCACACTGCTGTTTTCGATCATGGCGCGTGAGTATACATGCGGCGTACCGCGACAAACGGCTTACAGATCGACCGGCAACGATCCCGCAGGACCGTGCGTAAGATTGCCGCGGAATGGCTTTACAAATTAAATGTTACCGGTAACATTCTGGTTCAATCGGCGCGCTGGTTCCTCAGAGGGCAGCCGCGATAACAACAATCAGCTGCCTCAACGGCACGCCGGCCCACCTAAAAGAGAGCCCCATGACTGGACAGATCAAGCGCCCGCTTCGTAGCCAACAGTGGTTTGACGACCCCAGTCATGCCGACATGACCGCGCTCTATGTAGAGCGCTACATGAACTACGGCCTTACCCGCGAGGAACTGCAGTCCGGCCGGCCGATCATCGGTATCGCCCAGACCGGCAGCGACCTGGCGCCGTGCAATCGCCATCACCTGGAGCTGGCTCAACGGGTCAAGGACGGGATCCGGGACGCCGGTGGCATCCCCATGGAGTTCCCGGTGCATCCGCTCGCCGAACAAACGCGCCGGCCGACGGCGGCACTGGACCGCAATCTGGCCTACCTCGGATTGGTGGAAATACTGCACGGTTATCCGCTTGACGGCGTGGTGCTCACCACCGGCTGCGACAAGACCACCCCGGCCTGTCTTATGGCGGCCGCCACCACCGACCTGCCGGCGATCGTGCTGTCCGGCGGGCCGATGCTCGACGGCCATCACAAGGGGCAGTTGATTGGTTCCGGCACGGTCCTCTGGCATGCGCGCAACCTGCTGTCGACAGGCGAGATCGACTACGAGGGGTTCATGGAAATGACCGCCGCCGCTTCGCCCTCGATCGGCCACTGCAACACCATGGGCACGGCGCTGTCGATGAACGCGTTGGCCGAGGCCCTGGGAATGTCGCTACCCGGTTGCGCAAGCATCCCGGCGGCCTACCGCGAGCGTGGGCAGATGGCCTACCTGACCGGCAAGCGCATCGTCGACCTGGTCCACGAGGACGTGCGTCCCTCGCAGATCATGACGCGCGCGGCGTTCGAGAACGCCATCGCCGTGGCCTCGGCCCTGGGCGCGTCGAGCAACTGCCCGCCGCACCTGATCGCCATCGCCCGGCATAGCGGCATCGACCTGAGCCTGGAGGACTGGCAGCGGATCGGCGAGGAAGTCCCGTTGCTGGTCAACTGCATGCCCGCTGGCAAGTACCTCGGCGAAGGCTTCCATCGCGCCGGTGGTGTGCCGGCGGTGATGCATGAACTGCTCAAGGCCGGCCGCCTGCACCAAGACTGCGGCACCGTTTCGGGTAAAACCATCGGCCAGATCGTTGCCTCCACTCAAGCGTACGATGCAGACGTGATTCGCCCCTATGCGGACCCGTTGAAGCATCGCGCTGGTTTCATCGTGCTCAGCGGCAACTTCTTCGACAGTGCGATCATGAAAATGTCGGTGGTAGGCGAAGCGTTTCGCCAGACCTATCTTGCCGAGCCTGGTGAGGAGAACAGTTTCGAGGCGCGCGCCATCGTGTTTGACGGGCCCGAGGACTATCACGCGCGGATCAACGATCCGGCTCTGGCAATTGACGAGCGCTGCATTCTGGTGATCCGTGGTTGCGGCACCGTGGGCTATCCCGGCAGCGCCGAGGTGGTCAACATGGCGCCGCCGGCTGAGCTTATCCGCCGCGGCGTCACCTCGTTGCCGTGCATGGGCGACGGCCGACAGAGCGGTACTTCGGCCAGCCCGTCGATCCTTAACATGTCCCCCGAGGCGGCGGTCGGCGGCGGCCTGGCCTTGCTGCGCACGGGCGACCGGCTGCGCGTCGACCTGAATGCGCGTAGCGTCAATCTATTGGTCGATGAAGCGGAACTGGTTAACCGCCAGGATGAGGCAGTGCCCACTATCCCGCCGTCGCAGACGCCCTGGCAGGAGCTCTACCGTCAGCTGGTCGGCCAGCTGTCCACCGGCGGTTGCCTGGAGCCCGCCACCCTCTACCTGAAAGTCATCGCCGAGCATGGCGAACCGCGTCACTCCCATTGAGCCCAGGACGGGGGCAGCTTGCCGTAGCTGCCCCCAAGGATGAGGGCAGTGTCGCTGCGATGACGTGCGTCGAACACTGAAGGTGCCATGCAGGTGCGCACGCGCGAGTGGCTAGTGGCCTGTCCGGTTCGTGGGTTGACTCCAGTTCAGCATGGCTGAGGCCCGCGACCGGGCGCTGCGATGGGTCAAAGCCTGTTATGGCGACGAGCCGCAACCCAGTGCCGGGGCCTCAAACGCCGAAATTGACTAACCCCACCGGTACGCTAAGTGCGCTTGCTCAGGGCAATGGCCAGCCCGCTGAGGCCTATTACCAGCATGCCCGCCAGCGCCCAGGGATCCGGAGTGTGGGCGAAGAACAGCGCGCCCAGCAGTCCGGCGAAGACGATCTGCGCATAGCTGATCGGGGCCAGTACCGCCGGGGTTGCATACCTGAACGAATGGGTCAGAAGCAGATGACCACACATCCCGCACGAGCCCAGGGCGAGCATCAGCACGACATGGCTGACGCTCGGCTCCTGCCAGAAAAACACCAGGCCGCAGCTCATCACCAGGCTGTTGATCAGACCGGTGAGGAAGTTGCTGGTAACCGGACTATCGGTTTCGCTGATCTTGCGCGTGAGCAACTGATAACAGCTGAAACAGGCGGCGGCGCCGAGCGGGAACAGGGCTGCTGGAGTGAACAGCGCGCCCCCCGGGCGGACGATGATAAGTACGCCGACAAAGCCGGCACCTACCGCCAGCCACTGTCCCGCTCTGATCTTCTCCGCCAGGAACAACGCGGAATAGACGGTGATCAGGATCGGCGCGATGAACAGCACCGCAGTCTGTTCGGCCAGCGGCATGAACAGCAGTCCGGTGGTGAACAGCAAGCTCACCGCCAACAGGCTGAGGGCACGCGCCAGTTGCAGCAGCGGTTGCCGCGTGCGCAGCACTTCCAAGCGGTATTGGGGCAGGAAGGCCACGGCCATGAGCAGGGTATGCACGCAGTACCTGGCCCAGACCACCAGCGCGACGGGATAGAACGCGGACAGGTATTTTGCCAAGCCGTCGACGCTGGCGAACAGAAAGACTGCCACGCAGAGGAGCAAGACGCCTTTGACCGGCTGATTGGGGACAAGCTGGGGTGCACTCAAAGTAAGGGGGCTGGATTTTGGAAGGGTTTCTGTCTGACACCTACCGAGCGGTTGCACAGTGTCATGACGGCAGGGGCTGCAGCTGCGGCACGGTGGGGCAGCAACGCCAAGGTGCGGGCTAATGCCGGCATGAGCGGGCACGAGCCATTGAGCGGGTTGCGTCGAATGGCTTGGCCACGGTGATCAAGACGACATCTGGGGTGGGAGAATACGTCCGGCACTCATCAGTTCCAGCGGGTCGAACAGCTGCTTGATGCCTGCCATCAGGTTCAGTTCGCTCGCAGAAATACGTGCCAGGTAGGCCTCCTGCTTGTCCCGGCCGATGCCATGTTCGGCACTGATGCTGCCGTTACAGCGATCGACTACGGCGAAGATGATCTCCTCCAGCTGCTGCAAGAGACCAGGCACCGCGTCTGTGGCGAGGCCTGCGGGCGGCAGGATGTTGAAGTGCAGGTTGCCGTCGCCAATATGCCCGTAGACCAGCACGGTGGACTGCGCCGATGCCGCGGCGACAGCCGCGCCGGCCTGCTCGACGAACTGCGCGATGCTCGAGATCGGCACCGAAATATCGGTGCGCAGGTGCTCGCCGCGCAGCCGCTGGCCCTCGACCATGGCCTCGCGGATCAGCCAGAACCTCTGCGCCTGGGCGACATTGGTGGCCACCGCGCCATCGAGCAGCAGGCCGCTATGCAGTCCTTGCTCGAGGAAGCGATCAAACAGCTCATCCAACTCCACCGGACCCGAGGCGGCCAGCTCCAGCAGCACATAGTAGGGATGACTCGCCGTCAGTGGATCGGACAGTTGGCTGGCGGCTTCGAATGCCAGCTCCATGCCCAGGCGCGGGATCAGCTCGAACGCTGACAATAGATCGCTGCACTCGCGCCGGGCCCGCGCATAGAGCTGCACGGCGTCCGCCACAGACGCCACGGCCAGTAGGGCGGTCAAGCTGCGCTGGGGCCGCGGTAGGAGTTTCAGCACGGCGCCGGTGACGATGCCGAGGGTGCCCTCGCTGCCGATAAACAGCTGTTGCAGGCGGTAGCCGCGGTTGTCTTTGCGCAGCGCCTTCATGCCATCCCAGATACGTCCGTCCGGCAGCACGACTTCGAGCCCGAGTACTAGCTCGCGCATCATCCCGTAGCGCAGCACGTTGACGCCGCCGGCATTGGTCGCGATGTTGCCGCCGATCTGGCAGCTGCCCTGCGCGCCTAGGGCTAGGGGGAAGTAGCAGTCCTCGACTTCGGCCGCGCGTTTTACCTCCTCGAGGATGCAGCCGCTGTCGACCGCCATGGTGAAGCCGAGCGCATCGATCTGACGAATGCGCTTCATGCGCTCCAGGCTGATGATCAGTTCGGGCCTGTGCGCGGCGGGCAGAGCGCCGCCGACCAGTCCGGTATGACCGCCCTGGGGCACCATGGCGATGCGTTTCTCGTTGCAGAAGCGCACCACGGCGGCGACCTCCTCGGTGCTTTGCGGGCGCGCCACTGCCAGCGGCGCGCCGAGCCGGCAACCGCCCCAGTCCGTGGTGTAGCGTTCCAGATCCCGGGCGTCGTGGAGGACGCCCCGTTCGCCGAGCAGTGCAATCAGCGCATCGATCGCCGCCGTCGCGGAAATATTCATGCTGGTGTCCTTACTGACAGAGTCAGGAGATGGCCGGGCAAGCGGCGAAGTTCGCCAGTTGGCCACTTGCCCGGCCGGTGGTCGAACGATCACCGGTACCAGAGCACCAGGCCGGGGAAGACCAGAAACAGCGCCAGCAGCCCGAGCAGGGTTAGATAGAACGGCAGCAGGCTGTTGACCAGTTCTTCCATGCCGACCTTGCCCACTCCGCAGCCGACATAGAGCACGGTGCCGACCGGCGGGGTGATCAGGCCGATGCCGAGGACGAAGGACATCAGCACGCCGAAGTACACCGGATCGATGCCGAGTTTGACCACCACGGGGGTCATCAGCGGCGCGAGTATGACCATCGCCGGTGTGAGGTCCATGAAGAAGCCCACCACCAGCAGGAACAGGGTGAGGATGCCGAGAATCACGAACTTGTTGTCGGAAAGGGCGGTGAGGGTCTCCACCAGTTCCTGAGGGATCATGTTGGCGGTCAGCAGCCAGGCCAGGACGTTGGCGAATGCCAGCAGCAGCATGACCACGCCAGTCAGCTTGCCGGTGGCGATGCACAGCTGGAAGAAGCGCTTGGCCGACAAGCTTTGGTAGACGAACATCGACACGACCAGTGCGTAGACCAGGGCGAAGGCCGCGCTCTCGGTGGGGGTGAACACCCCGCTGAGGATGCCGCCGACGATGATCACCGGCAACAGCAGGGCCAGGATGGCACCGCGCAACGCCTTGGCCAGCTCGAGGATATCAAACGGCTGCGCCTTACCGATCTTCTTCGACTGCAGGAAGGTGGTGCCGGCCAAGGCCAGGGTGATGATGATGCCCGGTACTATGCCGGCCAGAAACAGCTGCGAGATCGAGGTGTTGGTGACCACTCCGTAGAGAATCATCGGAATTGACGGCGGGATGATGATTCCCACCACTGAGGCCGCGACAATGATGGCGGTAGCCAGCGGGGCGGGGTAGTGATGGCGCTTCATCGGTTCGATCATCATGCTGCCGACCGCCGAAGCGTCGGCGACCGCCGAACCACTGATGCCGCCGAAGAACATCGAGGTCAGCACCGCGATCTGCCCCAGGCCGCCGGAGACGAAACCAACCATGGCACTGGCCAGGCGCACCAGACGTTTGGCGATGCCGCCTTCACTCATGACCTCGCCAACCAGGATGAACAATGGGATGGCCAGCAGCGGAAAGGAGTCCAGGCCGTTGATCGCCTCGGACACTATCGGCGTCAGCGAATAGTCGGCGTAGTAGAAGATGAACAGGCTGATGGCGGCCAGGCCGAAGGAGATCGGCATGCCGATGACGATGGCGGCGAACAGGCCGATCAAGATACTCCAGAGAATCATGTCGGGCTCCGCTCAAGCAGTTTGAAGAGCGCGATACTGTTCGCGATCAGGGTCAGCACCGCCATCATCGGCATAGCGCTGTAGAGCAAGGTCTTGGGGATCTGCAGCAGCGGCGTGACGCTGACATAGCCGGACACGATCTGCATGAAACCGACCAGGATGCAGAGGCACACGGTATAGATGACGCCGACTGAAATGATGCCAAAGGCTTTTCTAATCGGGCTGCTGACCAGGTTCTTGAAATAGGTTACCGACACATGTTCGTTGTTGAGACTGGCCAAACCTGCGCCCAGCAGCACCACCCAGATGAACATGATGCGTGATATTTCCTCGGCCCAGACGAACGAGTAGTTCAATACAAAGCGGCCAAAGACGTTGGCCACCACGCAGAATACAACCCCCATAACCAGCAGGCCGATGGTGATCTCCAGCGTCGTGCGCAACAGCTGCAGGGACGCCTGGAATGTGTTTTCAGATTTGACCTTCATGTTGTCTCCACACTGCGATTCTTGACCGCGAGAGCAACCGGGGATGGGCGCGCGGGGCACCGTCATCCCCAGTTCCATGGGTAGGGGGTCAGGACTCTTTCAGGATGGAGGCCAGCAGTTCGGCGCCGATTTGCTCTTTCCACTTCTCGTAGACCGGCTGCAGCTGGGTCTGAAAGACCTTGACCTGCTCGGGCGACAGCTCGCTGATGTTCATCCCGGCGGACTTCAGTTCGGCCTTGAGCTGGTCGTTCAGCGAGCGGCTGACTTGGCGCTGATAGACCGCCATGTCCTGCGCAGCTTCGACGACCAGCTTCTGGTAGTTGGCAGGCAGCTTGCTCCAGAAGCGTTCGGACACCAGAGTAATGAATGGTGTGTAGACGTGGTTGGTTTCCGAGGCGTAGGCCTGCACCTCATTGAAGCGCGACGCGGAGATGGTGATCCAGGGATTTTCCTGACCGTCCACTACGCCTTGTTCGAGCGCGGTGAAGAGTTCGGCAAACGACATGGGGGTCGGGTTCGCGCCCAGGGTCCGCCAGATGTCGATATGGATCGGGTTCTGCATGGTGCGAATTTTCAGGCCGGCGAGGTCTCCGGGTGACTGCACGGCCTTGTGACTGTTGGTCAGTTGCCGGTAGCCGTTCTCAGCCCAGCCGATGGCGACGAGGCCCTTGCCGGAGGCGTCCGCGAGGATCTTCTGGCCGATCTCACCGTCGAGCACGCTATCGGCCACTTCGGCGGTGGGAAACAGGAACGGCAGGTCAAACACGGCGAACTCGGGGAGCATGCCGACCAGGGGGGAGGTGGACGGCGCTGTCATCTCCAGGGTGCCGGCCTGTAGCGAGCTTACCGCCTGCAGATCATCGCCGAGTTGGGCGCTGTGGAACAGTTTCACCTGGATATGGCCGCCGCTGCGTTGCTCGATGATTTTCTCGAAGTATTCCAGGCCGCGGTATTGCGCACCGGCCTGGGTGGTGCCGATGCTGAACTTGAGTTCGAAGTCGCCCTCGTCGGCGAGGACTGCACCCTTGACGTCCGGGATCGGCGGCAGCTGCGGGGCTGCGTTCGCCTGAGCGCTGGCCAAGCCAATGACCAGGCCGGCAATGAGGGACACGAGTGGTTTTCTTGTAGTTGTTTTCACGATGACACTCCGATCTTATTTATCTAGTGGGTATCTACAGAGGATGAGTGAGTAGCGAGTTGACTCGTGCGACAGGTAACAGTGGATGATCCGCCGGTGCTGCGTGTGCTCCTTGCCTTGTTGTTATCGGGTGGTCAGTCGGTCTGCCAGGCGGCGCCGCTTGGATACAGGTGGCGGGCCAGTGATTCGGCATGCATGCTGATGCTGTAGCCCGGGGCCATGGGCGGCTGGTAGCGGCCCCGATGAATCCTGACCGGATTGAGGAAGTGCTCGTGCAGGTGATCGACGTACTCCAGCACGCGTCCCTCGAGCGAGCCAGAGACGGCGACATAGTCGAACAGCGAAATATGCTGCACGTATTCGCAGAGGCCGACGCCGCCGCCGTGGGGGCAGACCGGCACATCGAACTTGGCCGCCAGCAGCAGCACCAGGATGACTTCGTTGAGGCCGCCGAGCCGCGCGGCATCCAGTTGGCAGTAGTCGATGGCGCCGGCCTGCAGCAGCTGCTTGAACATGATCCGGTTGTGGCAATGTTCGCCGGTGGCTACGCCGGTAGGGGCGATGCGCCGGCGGATCTCGGCGTGACCGAGGATATCGTCGGGGCTGGTAGGTTCCTCGATCCACAGTGGGTCGAACTGCGCCAGCTTGCGCATGTTGACCACCGCTTCATCGACGTCCCACATCTGATTGGCATCCATCATCAGTGGCCGCTCCCAGCCGATTTCCTCGCGCAGGATGCTGGCGCGGCGCATGTCGTCCTGCAGGTCGCCGCCGACCTTCTGCTTGAAGTGGGTCCAGCCTTCGGCCAGGGCTTCGCGTGCCAGACGACGGATCTTCTCATCGGAGTAACCCAGCCAGCCGGCCGAGGTGGTGTAGCCGGGGTAGCCCTGTTCGTGCATTTCCTGCTCGCGGCGAGCCTTTCCACTGGCTTTGCGCTTGAGCATGGCCAGGGCTTCTTCCGGGGTCAGCACGTCGGTGACGAAGCGGAAATCCAGGCAGCTCACCAGCTGCTCCGGCGACATGTCGCTCAGCAGTTTCCAGACCGGCTTGTCCTCGGTCTTGGCCCACAGATCCCAGATCGCATTGACGATGGCCGCGGTGGCCAGGTGGATCGCCCCTTTGTCCGGGCCTATCCAGCGTAGCTGGCTGTCGCCGCTGGTAATGTGCCGCCAGAAACCGCCCATGTCAGCGGTAATCGAGGCCAGGCTGCGACCCTCGACCATCGGTGCCAGGGACTGGACCGCAGTCACGCAGATCTCATTGCCGCGGCCGATGGTGAACGTCAGACCATGGCCCTCCAGGCCTGAGCTGGCGTCCGTATGCAGGGTTACGTAGGTGGCGGAATAGTCGGGCGCCGCATTCATTGCGTCCGAACCGTCGAGCTCGCGGGAGGTTGGGAAGCGGATGTCTTGCACGGTGACGCGAGTAATAGTCGGCATTGAGGGGTACCTGCCAGTGCGTGGCGTTATTGTTATCGTCCTCGCGAGTGTGTTGATGCGGCGCTGGGGCGCAGCTCTGACTCGTGGGTTCAGGTGTACCGATATGCCGTTGCGCAAGTGCTGCGTCGGCTCTATCGACAGGGCGCGGAAATCACGTTATGGCAGGCTCAGTGGGGCGTCTAATGAGGCTTCTTCATCGCGCAATAACAGTAGGTTATCCAAGCGTGCGGGGGGCATTGCGATATGGAAATGCACCGACCGATCTGGCTGCGCCCCTCTAGCGGCTCGGGCGAGCGGCCGGTAGGAACTAGTGGCCCGCGTGACGGGTTCAATTAGTCAATGTCGGCAAAGAGGTCCCGATGCGCTGTGAGCGCTCCTCGCACTAGCCCGTTATGGCTCGTCGCGGCGCTTTACCTCAGAAACTCAACCATCCGAACTGGAGTCAACCAACTAGCCATACGGGCCACTAATCCTGTGACCGGCCGGCGAGGAGGATGTCGATGAGGTCCTGGGCGTTGGACGAGGGTGTTTCGTGCTTGCGCGTGAGGATGCCGAAGCGCAGCGGTTGGGTGACCAGGGGCGTCGACAGCACGCAGAGGCGGCCCTGCTCGACCTGCTGGCGGGCAATGGATTCCGGCAGTAGGGCTAAGGTCTGACTGTGTTGCAGCAGGTGTAGGGTGGTCTGCACCGAGGTGGTTTCGATGATGTTGCTGGGTGGGCTGATCTCCAGCTGGCTGAGCAGTTGTTCGAGCATCTGTCGCATCGGCGTGTCCAGCGGGTACAGCACCCAGGGCCACTGGGTCAGCTCCACGGGTGGGATGTCGCGCCGTTCGCTCAGCGGGTGGGTGCGATTGGCCACCAGCCAGAAGGGCTCTTCGGCCAGTGCTTGAAAGTCGAATCGTTGCTGCTGGCGAACCTGGGTGAAGCGGCCGACCACCAGGTCCAGTTGCTTGTGCTCGAGCATCTGCAGCAGCTGGTCGCTGGTTTGTTCGACCAGCTCGATCACCAGCAGTGGTCTTCTGCGTTTGATCTCGGCCAGCGCCTCGGGCAGCGCTACGGCAGTAGCGGCGAAGATCGCGCCGATCTTGACATAGCCATGCCCACCCTTGCGCAAGGTGTCGAGTTGATGAATGAAACGCTGGGAATCATTCAGTGTGCTCTCCGCGTATTGGATGACTACCAGGCCTAGCTCGCTAGGCAGCAACTCGCGCGGCAGGCGTTCGAACAAAGAGAAGCCGAACAGCTCTTCTATGTCGCGCAGCATCTTGCTCACGGCTGGCTGGCTGAGGCCCATCTGTTCAGCTGTGGTGTGCATGTTGGCGGTGCGCGCGAGCGTCGTGATCAGTACCAAATGGCGGAACTTCAGCCAGTTTTTCAGCGCTGGTAGGTTGCTCGAATCGCCACTCATGAGTGACCAACATTCGAGAGGAGTGATAACGAAGTCATATCGGCCCTTGAGGAAATGTCATTAGAAGCCTGGCGCGGAGGATGCCTAAAGTCGCATCCGTCGCGCCGCCATACAAGCCTGCAACGTGTCATAGCCTACTGCAGCGGGCTCGGTTTGCCGTACAGGATTCCCCTGTGTGAACCGATGGCGGCATTTGCTTCCTCACATCAAGGTACAACCCCAGATGCCCAGCCCGTTGATGCTCACTCCTGAAAATACCCTTCCTGCCGATGGTCTGCAGGGCACCCTGATCGGTCGCGCCTGGATCCCCGGCGATATCCCCGGGCCATCGCCGGTGCTGCTGCGCGAGGACGGCGTGTACGACCTGGCAGAGCTGGCGCCCACCCTCGCCGGCCTGTTGGAACTGCCTGCTCTATTGGATCACCTGCGTAAGTCCCAGGGGCGGCGCATTGCCAGTGTCGCCGAGCTGCTGGGCAACAGTGGCAGCGTGCGCAATCCGGCGCTGCCGAGCCTGCTGGCACCGGCCGATCTGCAGGTGATCAAGGCCGCCGGAGTGACCTTTGCCGCTAGCATGCTCGAGCGGGTGATCGAGGAGCGCGCCGGCGGCGATCCGCATGCGGCCGAGGCTATCCGCGAACAGGTACGCGCGGTGATAGGCGACAACCTGGCCAGCATCGAGCCGGGTTCGGACAACGCGCTGCGGCTCAAGGCGCTGCTGATCGAGCAGGGCCTGTGGTCGCAGTATCTGGAAGTGGGTATCGGGCCGGATGCCGAAATCTTCACCAAGGCCCCGGTGCTGGCGGCGGTTGGCAGCGGTGCGGAGATCGGTATCCATCCTGGTTCGGCATGGAACAATCCGGAGCCGGAAGTGGTGTTGGTGGTCAACAGCCACGGTGTGGTACTCGGGGCGACACTCGGCAACGACGTCAATCTGCGCGACTTCGAGGGCCGTAGCGCCTTGCTGCTGAGCAAGGCCAAGGACAACAACGGCTCTTGTGCCATCGGTCCGTTCATTCGCCTGTTCGACGAGGGCTTCAACCTCGACGATGTGCGCCAGTGCGTGGTCGAGTTGCGTGTTGAGGGCGAGGACGGTTTCGTCCTCGGCGGCAGCAGTTCGATGGCTCAGATCAGCCGTGACCCGCTGGACCTGGTGGCACAGACGTTGAATCGCAACCACCAGTACCCGGATGGATTTCTGCTGTTCCTCGGCACCCTGTTCGCTCCCACCGCGGACCGCGAACAACCGGGCGGCGGCTTTACCCACAAGCTGCGCGACCGGGTTAGCATCAGCAGCGCCAAGCTGGGTGCACTGCACAACCGGGTCAACCACAGCGACGCGGTGGCACCCTGGACCTTCGGCCTGCTCGACCTGCTCAACAACCTCAGTGCGCGGCGCCTGCTCTAGGGGTTATTTTCCCGCTGCAGCTCTTCCAGCAGCAACTGCGCCGGGTGCGACAGCGGGTTACCGTGGCGTGCGATCACCCCGTAGGGCTCGCTGCGCGAACGCAGCTGCAGCGGTAGGCGACGGATCATGCCGAAGTCTTCGCTGAACTGCGCCACCTCGCGCGGCATCAACGCCACCAGCCCCGGGTCTTGTTGCAGCAGGCTGAGCATGGTGAAGGTAGAGGCGGTCTCCAGCGGGTAGCGCGGGAACTCCAGGCCGGCTTGGCTGAATTCGCGTTCCAGCAGCAGGCGCATCGGCATATTGGCCGGGTAAATCACCCAGCGATAATCGCTTAGATCCGCCAGCTCCAGCTGCTCGGCGCCGACCAGCGGATGCTCGGGGTGGGCTACCAGTACCAGCTGTTCCTCATGCAGGCTCAGGCAGTCGTAGGCGTCCGGTCTGCGGCTGACGCTGCTGCGGCAGATGGCCAGGTCCAGACGACCCTGGTCGATCAGGCTGAGCAGGCGCGCGCTGGTGTCTTCGACTATCTCGACCGACAGTTCCGGCTGCTTTTCACGTAGCCGCGTCAGCGCGCGCATCAGCAGCGGTACGGCCCCCATTATCAGGCCCACTGACAGGCGTCCGCCGTGACCCTGGATGATGCCGATCATCTCTTCGCGCAAGTGCGCCAGGTCGCTGTGGATCAGTCGTGCATAGCGGATCACGCAGCGGCCCAGGTCGTTCGGCGTCAGGCCCTGGCTGGTGCGGGTAAACAGGCTGGCGCCAAAGGTGGTTTCGATCTCGTGCAGTGCCTTGGTCGCACCGGGCTGGCTGATCGCCACCTGCTCGGCGGCACGGTGCAGGGAACCCTGCTCGTCGAGGGCAATGAGCAGGCGCAATTGCTTCAGGCGCAGGCGCGAGACGATGGAGGGCAGGGACGAGATCATGGGGATGACTAAAAGTTATCGCTCAATCAGAAGCTTTCATTAGGCAGCATCGCCGAGGGTTTTTAAAGTGGCCGTCATCGATTTCCGCTCCAGACGCGGTCACTACAACAGCAGGAGCCCCTGGCCATGCGATTGATTCAATTCGAGAACGAACAAGGTCAGCGCCACGTCGGCGTGGTCAGCGGCGAGCGCATCGAGGTGGTCCGCGATGCCCGTAGCACCCGCGAGCTGGCCCTGGCGGCGATCCGCAACCAACGTAGCCTGCAGGCCCAGGTCGAGGTCCAGGGCAGTGACGCCGGTCCGCTGTATCGCGATCTGCTCAACGAAGGGCGCGTGCTGGCGCCGCTCGATCACGCCGACCCGGCTCATTGCCTGGTCAGCGGTACCGGTCTGACCCACCTGGGCAGCGCCTCGACCCGCGACAAGATGCACCAGCAGAGCGAGCAGGAAGAAACCAAGCTGACCGACACCATGCAGATGTTCCGTTGGGGCATGCAGGGCGGTCGGCCGCAGCCTGGAACGCCTGGTGCTCAGCCGGAATGGTTCTACAAGGGCGACGGCAGCATTGTGGTGCGTCCCGGCGCGGATTTTCCGGTACCGGACTTCGCCGAAGATTTCGGCGAGGAGCCGGAGCTGACCGGGCTCTACGTGATCGGTGACGACGGCATGCCCTATCGGGTCGGCTTCGCCCTCGGCAACGAGTTCTCCGACCATGTGACCGAGCGCAAGAATTATCTCTACCTGGCCCATTCCAAATTGCGCTTCTGTTCCTTCGGCCCCGAGTTGCGCCTGGGCGAGCTGCCGGGTCACCTGGCCGGCACCAGCCGCATTCGCCGTGGCGACACGGTGCTGTGGGAGAAGGAGTTTCTTTCCGGCGAGGAGAACATGTGTCACAGCCTGGAGAACCTCGAATACCACCACTTCAAGTACGCCCAGTTCCTCCGTCCGGGCGATGTCCATGTGCATTTCTTCGGCACCGCCACCTTGTCGTTCGCCGACGGGGTCAAGGCGCAGCCGGGGGACCGCTTCGAGATCAGCCTGGACGCCTTCGGCGAGCCGCTGCGCAACGGTATCCAGGTGAACCCGCCGGGCTTCGTCGCCGGTGCAGTCAAGTCGCTCTGAGATAACCATCCAGGAGCGCCAGGATGGCGCTTTCAAGCCACGGGACTGGCGACTCGCCGCGTTTTCACAAGAGGCGCGTCCGAGATCCCTACCATTCGCGGGCCTAAGGCCCACCGCTTCGCCGCGTTGCGGTCGAAGCGCCCTGAACCCACAAGGTCAAGGAGTCGTACATGCCCGAGATTCTCGGTCACAACTACATCGCCGGCGGTCGCAGTGCCGCCGGCTCCATTTCCCTGCAGAGCTTCGACGCCCAAAGTGGCGAGGCGCTGCCGTTCAGTTTCGTCCAGGCCACGATTGACGAAGTGAATGCTGCCGCCGAAGCCGCGGCGGCAGCCTACCCGAGCTACCGCAACGTGCCGGCGGCTAAGCGTGCCGAGTTTCTCGAGGCCTGCGCCGCCGAGATCGATGCATTGGGTGATGACTTCGTCGCCCTGGTTTGCCGTGAAACCGCATTGCCGGCCGGACGTATCCAGGGCGAGCGCGGGCGCACCAGCAACCAGATGCGCCTGTTCGCCCAAGTGCTGCGCCGCGGCGATTTTTATGGCGCGCGCATCGACCCGGCTCTGCCCGAGCGCCAGCCGTTGCCGCGCGCGGATTTGCGCCAGTACCGCATCGGCGTCGGCCCGGTCGCGGTGTTCGGCGCCAGCAACTTCCCGTTGGCGTTCTCCACCGCTGGCGGGGACACGGCTGCGGCGCTGGCAGCCGGTTGCCCGGTGGTATTCAAGGCACACAGCGGTCACATGGCCACGGCTGAATGCGTGGCCGACGCGATCATCCGCGCCGCGCAGAAGACCGGCATGCCGGTCGGCGTATTCAACATGATCTATGGTGGCGGGGTCGGCGAATGGCTGGTCAAGCATCCGGCGATCCAGGCGGTCGGCTTCACCGGCTCGCTGAGAGGCGGTCGTGCGCTGTGCGACATGGCCGCGGCGCGACCGCAGCCGATCCCGGTATTTGCCGAGATGTCGAGCATCAACCCGGTGTTGCTGCTGCCCGATGCATTGAAGGCGCGCGGTGCACAGATTGCCGCCGAGCTGACCGGCTCGGTGCTGCTCGGTTGCGGCCAGTTCTGCACCAGCCCTGGGTTGGTGCTCGGTGTCGGCTCCCCCGAGTTCACTGCCTTCCTCGAGACCTTTGCCGCCCGCATGAGCGATCAGCCGGCGCAGACCATGCTCAATGCCGGCACCCTGCAGAGCTACGTCAGTGGTCTTGAGCGGCTGCGCGAGCACCCCGGTATCCGCCACTTGGCCGGTGCCGAGCAAGCCGGCAATCAGGCTCGCCCTCAGCTATTCAAAGCGGATGTGCGGTTACTGCTGGAAGGCGACGAGTTGCTCCAGGAAGAAGTCTTCGGCCCCACCACGGTGGTCGTGGAAGTCGCCGACAGGGCCGAGCTGCTGCGTGCGCTGCACGGCCTGCATGGCCAGCTCACTGCCACCCTGATCGCCGACGCCGCGGACCTGGACAGCTGCACCGATTTGCTCGCGCTGCTCGAACAGAAGGCCGGGCGCCTGCTGCTCAATGGCTACCCGACCGGCGTCGAGGTGTGCGACTCGATGGTGCATGGCGGCCCCTATCCGGCCACCTCCGATGCTCGCGGCACCTCGGTGGGCACCCTGGCGATCGATCGTTTCCTGCGTCCGGTGTGCTACCAGAACTGCCCGGATGCCCTGTTGCCGCCCGCCCTGCAGAACGCCAATCCGCTGGGGATTCGCCGGCTGGTGGATGGCACCTCAACCAGTACCGCTCTGGGTTGAGCCGAGCTTGACCACGCCTTTGGTGCTGCTCCGGCTTGCCGGCGCCGCCGGAGGCGCCTGAGATTCGCCAGCCCGAGCAGGGAAGCAGTCGGGAGCAACCGCATTTTGCCTGGCCGATGGGCCGGGTAAAACGCCGCCGTGGTCGGCGGTACCTCACGCCGCAGCGTGTCCGGGCATTCCTGTTTTGGGGGTGAAGTGTCCGGCGGCTGTGGCCATCCAACAATAATTAGAGAACAACAATCGATGATCGCTCGTAATCGCAGTGCAACCTGGCTGTTCAGCTGTACCGCTTTCTCGCTCGCCGGAATGTCACCCATGTTGGCCGTGGCCGACGGTTTCGCCGACGATGCCAAGGTCAACCTGGGCCTGCGCAACTTCTATATCAACCGCAACTTCGTCGATCCGGCCTACCCGCAAGGCAAGGGCGAGGAGTGGGCGCAGAGCTTCATCCTCGATGCTCGCTCCGGTTTCACCCCTGGCCCGGTCGGTTTCGGCGTCGATGTGCTGGGCATGTACGCGGTCAAGTTGGATGGAGGGCGAGGCACCCGCAACACGGGAATGTTGCCGATTCACGATGGCAACCACCCGGCCGACGACTTCGGTCGCCTCGGCGTGGCCGCCAAGGCCAAGCTGTCCAGCACCGAGCTGAAGGTCGGCGAGTGGATGCCGGTGCTGCCGATCCTGCGTGCCGACGACGGCCGCGCACTGCCGCAGACTTTCGAGGGTGCCCAGCTCACCTCCAGCGAGATCGCCGGCCTGAGCCTCTACGGCGGCCAGTTCCGCGGCAACAGCGAGCGCAATGACGCCAGCATGGAAGACATGAAGTTCGGCGGCGCCGAGTCGGATCGCTTCAACTTCGCCGGCGGTGAATACAAGTTCAACCAGGCCCGCACCCTGGTCGGCCTCTGGCACGCCGAACTGAAGGACATCTACAACCAGCAGTACATCAATCTGGTACACAACCAGCCCATCGGGGATTGGACCCTGGGCGCCAACCTCGGCTACTTCGTCGGCGGCGAAGACGGCAGCGAGTTGGCCGGCGAACTGGACAACAAGGTCTACTCGGGGCTGTTTTCGGCCAAGACCGGCGC
The DNA here is from genome assembly GCF_041601375.1 of Pseudomonas sp. GTDB lineage: Bacteria > Pseudomonadota > Gammaproteobacteria > Pseudomonadales > Pseudomonadaceae > Aquipseudomonas. The sequence goes on from NZ_JBFIIG010000022.1 coordinate 21,398, forward strand.
GCATGCTTTCTACGTCGGCCTGCAGAAACTCAGCGGCGACGACAAGTGGATGCGGGTCAACGGCACCAGCGGTGGCAGCTTGGCCAACGACAGCTACAACGCCAGCTACGACAACGCCCGGGAGCGTTCCTGGCAGGTGCGTTACGACTACAACTTCGCCAGCGTCGGCATCCCCGGCCTGACCCTGATGAACCGCTACATCAGCGGCGACAACGTGCACACCGGCGCCATCACCGACGGCAAGGAATGGGGCCGTGAAACCGAACTGGCCTACGTGGTGCAAAGCGGGGCTCTGAAGAGCCTGTCGATGAAATGGCGCAACAACACCATTCGTCGTGACTTCAGCAGCAACGAGTTCGACGAGAATCGCCTGATTTTCAACTATCCGCTGTCGCTGCTCTGAGGCTTATTCCATCGTTGTACTCCACGTGTGTTAAACCCTTTAGCCCGTCCATGTGACGGGTTTTTTTCGTCCCGAGTTTGCACGGGGCAGCGGAGGGTTGTCGGGAAAGCGTCGGGGGGCCAACTGTCGCGAGATCATGGCTGGGCCATCGCTTTAAGCGGCTGCGCGGCTGGCGACGAGTCGTCGCTGCAGGGCAAGTCAGCCGTGGTGTTGTCTGTGGCAGGCTGCCGGGCGCCGCGGCAAGCCAACCGGCACAGATGCGCCTGCCGAGGTCGGGCGAAAGGGCGAGAGCGGTAATCGATGGGCGCGACGCTATCGGTCGGCAGGCATAGCGCTACAGGGGGGTAGGGCGACTCGACCTCGGCCGAGGTCGGTGGCACGCCGTGCAACGTAGTGAGAGGCGATTGGCTGGTCGGGCGAAGGCGGGCGAGGCGGGAGGCCCGGCGCGCATGGCGCGCGCCGGGCAGGTTTTCAGTGCGAGTGACGCGGCACTTCGGAACCCCGGCAGCCGACCAGGAAGTCGAAATCGCAGCCCTGGTCGGCCTGCAGCACGTGGTCGACGTAGAGGCGACGATAGCCGCCGTCCCACAGCAGCCCCTGCGGTTGCTGCCAGGTTGCCAGGCGCGCCTGCAGCTCCGCCTCGGGGATGTCCAGGTGCAGGCGTCCGGCGGCGCAGTCGAGCTCGATGAAATCGCCGTTCTGCACCACCGCCAGCGGGCCACCGGCTGCAGCCTCGGGGGCCACGTGTAGGACCACGGTGCCGTAGGCGGTGCCGCTCATGCGTGCATCGGAGATGCGCACCATGTCGGTGATGCCCTTGGCCAGCACCTTGGGCGGCAGGCCCATGTTGCCGACCTCGGCCATGCCCGGGTAACCCTTGGGTCCGCAGTTCTTCAACACCAGCACGCAGGTCTCGTCGACGTCCAGTTCCGGGTCGTTGATCCGCGCTTTGTAGTCGTCGAAGTTCTCGAACACCACCGCCCGACCACGGTGCTGCATCAGTTCCGGGCTGGCCGCCGAGGGTTTCAGGACGGCGCCCTTGGGTGCCAGGTTGCCACGTAGCACGCTGATGCCGCCGTCGGCGCGCAGTGGGTTGTCGAGCTGACGTATCACCTCGTCGTCGCCGTAGATGGGGGCATCCACGCAATTGTCCCACAGGCTGTTGCCGTTGGCGGTCAGCGCCTGCGGGTTGGGTAACAGCCCCTTCTCGCCCAGACGGCGGATCACCGCGGGCAGGCCGCCGGCATAGTAGAACTCTTCCATCAGGAAGCGCCCGGAGGGCTGCAGGTCGACGATGGTCGGGGTACCGCGGCCGACGCGGGTCCAGTCGTCCAGTTCCAGCTCGACACCCATGCGACCGGCGATGGCCTTGAGGTGGATCACCGCATTGGTCGAGCCGCCGATGGCGGCATTCACCCGAATGGCGTTCTCGAACGCTTCGCGAGTGAGCAACTTGGACAGGCGCAGGTCTTCGCGGACCATTTCGACGATGCGCATACCCGACATGTGGGCAAGCACATAGCGACGTGAATCGACCGCCGGAATCGCCGCGTTATGCGGCAGCGAGGTGCCCAGCGCTTCGGCCATGCAGGCCATGGTCGAGGCCGTGCCCATGGTGTTGCAGGTGCCTGCCGAACGCGACATGCCAGCTTCGGCGGCCATGAAGTCGTGGATCGAGATCTTGCCGGCCTTGACCTCTTCGCTGAGCTGCCAGACCACGGTGCCGGAGCCGATGTCCTTGCCCTTGTGCTTGCCGTTGAGCATCGGCCCGCCAGTGACCACGATGGTCGGCACGTCGCAGCTGGCCGCGCCCATCAGCAGCGCCGGGGTGGTCTTGTCGCAACCGACCAGCAGCACCACGGCGTCGATCGGGTTGCCGCGAATCGCCTCTTCAACATCCATGCTCGCCAGGTTACGGGTGAGCATGGCGGTGGGGCGCAGATTGGACTCGCCACTGGAGAACACCGGAAACTCCACCGGAAAACCGCCGGCCTCGAGCACGCCCTGCTTGACGTGTTCGGCGATCTTGCGGAAATGCGCGTTGCAGGGCGTGAGCTCGGACCAGGTGTTGCAGATGCCGATGATCGGTTTGCCCTGAAATTCGTGGTCCGGGATGCCCTGGTTTTTCATCCAGCTGCGGTACATGAAGCCGTTCTTGTCGGCGGTGCCGAACCACTGGGCGGAGCGAAGCGGACGTTTGTCAGACATGATGAGGACCTATTAAGCAGCGGGAAGCCGCCAGGGGCTCCCGGATTGATCGGAGTAGGGGTCACAGCAGCCAGGTGGAGATGGCCGGGAAGTACACCAGCAGGCCGAGCACGCACAGCTGGATGATGATGAAGGGCACCATCGACCTGAAGATGTCGGTGAGACTGATGTCCGGGGGCGCCACGCTTTTCAGGTAGAAGGCCGCAGGGCCAAAGGGCGGCGAGATGTATGACACCTGCATGCTCACGGCAAAGAGAATGCCGAACCACACCGGGTCGTAGCCCAGCTCCACGACGATGGGCACGAAGATCGGCAGGCAGAGCATGGCGATGCCGATCCAGTCGAGGATCATGCCCAGCACCAGGAAGATCAGCATCATCACCAGGATGATGATGAAGGGCGCCACGTCCAACCCGGTGATTGCCGAGGAGACGAAGCGGTTGCCGCCCATCAGGTTGTAGACCCCCACCAGGCAGGCTGCACCGATACCGATCCAGACGATCATGCCGCAGGTTTCAAGGGTTTGGGTCAGGCTGCCCTGGAGCAATTTGATATTGAACTCGCCGCGCACCAGCACCGCCAAAAGCACGCCAAGCGCGCCCATGGCCGCCGCTTCGGTGACCGAGGCGATGCCGCCGTAGATGCTGCCAAGCACCAGCCCGGCAATGGCCACCGGGTAGAACATGCCCTTGAATGCTTCGCCGATCGTCAGGCGCGGGGTGTGCGCGTCCTGTTCGAGGTGGGCGCCGCCCATCTGCGGATAACGCGTGCACATCGCCACCACGTAGAGCATGTAGCAGCCCATCAGCAGGAAGGCCGGCATTATCGCGGCCTTGAACAGGTCGGCGATCGATACGCTGGCGATCAGGCCGTAGATGATCAGCACGATGGACGGCGGCACCATGGTACCGAGCGAACCGCCAGCGCAAACCACGCCGATGGCGATGCGCTTGTCATATCCCAGGCGCAGCATTTGCGGCAGGGCAAGCACCCCGAGCAGGACAATTTCTCCGCCGATAATCCCGGAGATGGCGGCCAGGAAGAACGCCACTACCAGGGTCTGTACCGCCACCCCGCCGGGCAGACGGCCGGCGAAGAAACGCATCGAGTTGAACAGGTCGCGGGCCAGGCCGGAGCGATCGAGCAGTCCGGCCATGAAGACGAACATGGGCACCGCGACCAGCGAGTATTCGGTGATGAAGCCGAACAGGCGGCTGGCCACCAGTGGCACGGCCATGGGGCCGAACCAGCCCAGGGTAAAGATGGCCGCCACCAGGCCGGTAACGTAGGCCAGCGGCAGACCGAGTATCAGCAGGCCGAAGATGGCGAAGATCATCAGATAGGTTGCGATTTCAATGCTCATGGCACGGGTTCCAGGTCATTGGTTGTTGCGCCAGTGCCGGCAGATGCGGACGAACTGCTGCAGCGCCATGATGGCGATAGAGATCAGGATGATGATCTTGGTGAAGGCCGGTAGCGGCTGGTTCCAGGACGAACCAGAGGTTTCCAGGCGCCAGCTGCCATCCGGTGCATGGGTGGCGTTGAAGGCCAGTACCCAGGCGGCGTAGCCAATGGCCAGGCAGAACAGGATGCCCAGTACCAGGTTCAGTAACTCCAGCCAGGAACGCTTTCGCGGCGAGAGGCGATCGAGCAGGATGCGGATCTGGATGTGCCGGTTGGTGGCCAGGGCGTAAGGCCCGCCCAGGGCGAAGATCGCCGCAACCAGAAAGGTGGTGGTTTCGTGGGCCCAGTCGGTTGGCGCGTTGAAACCGTAGCGCATGATCACTTCGTAGACGCTGACCAGCATGGCCAGGAATACCAGCCAGGCAGCGGTCTGGCCGACATGTCGGACCAGGCGATCGAGTGAATTGGTACTGGGCGGTGGCGCGGTGACGCCGAGATGATCATCGCTTGAGGGTTGAGAAAATTTCACGGGGGAACTCCTCGGCAGCCCCGGCACGAGGCGCCGGAACTGCATACTTCGGGATGCGCTAGGGACGAGCGTGAGGGGTCAGAGCAGGTCCTTGCTCTGCAGGTAGGCCTGGATCGATTCGACGGCTTCCTTGGCCTCGGGGCTGCGGTCGCGCCAGTCGCTCCACTCCGAACGGGCAATCTGGCGGAATTTCTTCAGCTCTTCGTCGGGTAGGGTGGTTAAGGTCACGTCGCCTTTCTGCTTGGCGACGGCGACTTGTTCCTCATCCTTCGTCTGCAGGTCGCCGATCAGTGTCTCCGTGAAGCTGTCCACCGACTCTTCCAGTACGCGCTGCTGCTCCTCGCTCAGTCCATCCCAGATGGTCTTGTTGATGGAGATGTCCTTCATCGGCATCGAGTGAAAGCCCGGGTACACGGCGAAGGGGGCGTATTTGTGGTAGCCCTGCTGGTAGTTGGTGGCAAACACCGTGTAGTCGGCGGCATCGATCACCCCCTTCTCCAGGCCGGTGTACACCTCAGAGGTGGGCAAATTGACCGGCGCGGCGCCCACCAGCTTGAAGATGTTCGAGACCATGCCCTCGGGGGCCCGGATCTTGATGCCTTTGAAGTCTTCCAGCTTTTCGATGGGGCGCTTAGTGATCAGCGATTCGACGCCGACCGCACCGGCGCGAATCAGGTGCACGTTATAGGGCTCGACCAGCCGGTTGTAGCCGTCTTCACCGCCGTTGCGCATGAAGTCGAGGAAGGTGGACGTATCGTTCCACGCGCCGACCATGTTGCCGTAGACGGCGAAGGCCGCATTCTTGCCGGAGAAATAGCCGGGGTCGGTGATGTGGCCCTGGATGATGCCGGCGCCGACAGCGTCCAGCGTCTCGTTGTTGCCGACGATGGTGCCAGTCGGCATGACCTCGATCATGATCTCGCCCTGGGTCTTGTCGGCGACGCTCTTGGCCCATTGCTGGGCGATGCGGTATTCGTCGTCACCGGCATTGACGTTGATCTGGAACTTCCATTGTTCTTTCGCGAAGGTGTTGCCGGATCCCAGGATCAAAGCCAAAGCCGCTATTTGCACGCCCAGGCGGTGGGATGATGTAGTGAGTTTCATGGTGCCTCTCCAATTATTTTTATCAGGGCATTTTAGCGATGCGGCCCTGTTCAGGCCGCTATCCGAAAACAGGCGAGCCCACCTTGGGGCGGCGACGCATGTAATTCTTAGGTCGAAGAGTAGACATACGAGTCATCATCAACAAATATGTATTTGTGCCTCATCAATATACAAATGGATATGTCATAACACCTATGAAGCCTCTCAATAGCAGTTGGTTTGTCCGCGCCCGCTTGAAAAGTCGACATATTCCGCTGCTGGTGGCGCTGGGCGACACCTGTAACCTCAACCGCGCTGCCGAAGGCCTGGGGATTTCCCAGCCGGCCATCTCGAAACTGCTCAAGGAACTGGAGGATGGCCTGGAGGTGCCATTGTTCGAGCGACATGCCCGCGGCGTAGTGCCGAACCTATATGGCGAGGCGATGATCCGCCATGCGCGGCGCATCCAGACCAGCCTCGAGAGTGCCTTCGATGAAGTCAGTGCCTTACGCGGCGGGCAGCGCGGACATGTGCGCATCGGCACCATCCTCACGCCTTGTGCAGACCTGCTCCCGGAAATGACCCGGCGGGTCAAGCAGAGCCATCCGAACCTGGAGTTGAGTATCCGAACGGGATCGAGCCTCGACCTTATGGCAACCCTCAATGACGGCGAGTTGGACTTTCTGGTCGCGCGCTTCTTTGCCGACAGCGGTCAGTCCGGTATGCGCTTCGAGCCCTTGTACAAGGAACCCTTGTGCGTCTGTGCGAGGGCAGGGCAGATCAAGCATGTGTTGTCGCGGGAGGAGCTGCACGCTGCCGACTGGGTCTTGCCGCCTTCGGGCAGCGTGCTGCGGCATGAGTTCGACGGGCTGTTCCAACAAGTCGGCATGCTGCCGCCGAGCAAGGTGGTCAATGCCGAAAACCTGTTGATGGTGACCACCCTGCTGGAGCAGAACGACATGCTCACGGTGCTGCCGCGGGAAGTGGTGGCGCACTACGCACGTTACGGCATGCTGGCTATCGCCGAGGTGGAGGCAGGGGTCGAGAATGACCTCAACCGGAACCTGATGGCCTACGGAATTATCACCAAGAATGAAGAACTGTTATCCCCAGCTGCCAGGAATGTGCTGGCTTTGCTGCGCGAGAGTGCGCAGCTGTTGTCGGCGGGCAATGGCACCGCAATCAGTTAGAGCGCACTCCAAGTCAACAGTTTGATCAATAGCACAGGCACACCGCAAAGCGCGCTCGTGCATAGCCTGCAGATGTTTTGGCCTGAGGCCATAGGTGAGGGCGGAGAAGCAATCGATAGCTGCGCTGCAGGGGCCGCTTCCGGCCCAGGCTGTGTAAAAACGCAGCAAGCTATGGCAATCAACCTCTGAGTGATTTTCTTCGTATCAGGAGGCCGTGGGAGGCTTAATCAGAAGCAACCAGTGATTCTGGTTGTTATGGAAGGAATCGAGGCAGATGGATAGGCTCTTGATCGGGCCCACAGCGGCTTGAGCCGTATGCGGTGAAAGTCGCACGTACGGTTCTTGGGGGGCTAGGCCCGCAATGGCCTGAGGGTACCCGACTAAAGGTGTTGTCTGAGGTAATGCGAAAATTCGCGCGCCAGTTGTGAGGGTTCTTCCTGCGTGGGGAGCAGTAGCGCGATTTCGTATTTGATCGCAGGAGAGAAGGGCTTCAGGACGAGACTCCCGGTGAAAGGCAGGCTGACCACCGGATCGACGATCCCGACGCCCATGCCGCAGCAGACCAGCTCGCAAGCCGTCGAGAGAAACTCGGTCTCGGCCACCACGTTCCAGGATGACCCGTACGCCGAAAAAGCCATGGCCAACTGCTGGTAGATTGGGTCGCCCTTGAACAGCGAAACGAAGGGTACGCCATCAAGATCCGCTGGGGTGATCACATCCAGTTCGGCGAGGGGATGACCGATCGGCACCATGCACTGGCATTCGTACGAAATGACCTCCATGTTCGCTGTCGGGTAGTCGAGGGGCAGCTCGGCAATGGCCAGGTCGAATTGCTGCGTTGTCATCAACTCTCGAACAGATTGCGAGCTTCGAGTGATGATCTTGAGCTCAAGCCCCGGACGCTCTTTTGCGAACTCGGCCATCAATCGTGGCAGCAGGTTGATCGAGATACTGGCGTAAGCGGCAATCGCAAGATGGCCGCGCTTTCCCGTTCTGATTTCCTTGGCGATGCGATGGGTTTTCTCCACCGCCTCCAGCGCACGTTCAGCCTCGACGAAAAACAACCGGGCTTCGGGGGTGGGTTGCAGGCGACCGCCTTTGCGCACGAACAGCTTAAGGCCAGTCTCATGTTCCAGGTTGGCAATGGAGCTGCTGATGGCTGGCTGAGAAATACTCAACAGCTCTGCAGCGCGGGTCATAGTGCCGTGGATCATCAAGGTTCTAAAGCACTCGAGCTGCCGGATTCGCATGGGTCTCTCTATAGATTTAGCTTATACAGAGGCCACTTTATATTATTGGTTTGAGGTTTACTGCTGTGTTTTCCTTGACTGCAGGTACCCGGCTCGCCGGCCATCAGCCTTGTAGAAGAGAATCAAGCCATGAATGCAGTTACTTCGATTCACCCCGGTGAACTAGTCCGCCTGCCTGCCCGACGTGGTGTTGCGATCCGGTTGAAACAGGGACAAACCATCAAGCTCGTCAATACGCATGGCAAGCAGGTTGTAGACACTTGGGCGTTCAACCCGCAAGACCTCTGCGAAACCATGTCGATGGAGCACAGTCGTCCCTTCTGGTTAAAACTCAACCCATGCAAGGGTGACAGCCTCGTCACCAACAAACGCCGCAAAATCCTGACGCTCACTGAGGACACCACGCCCGGTGTGCACGACACGCTGGTCGCCGCCTGCGATCCGACTCGTTACGTGCAGTTGGGGGTTGTCGGTCATCACGACAGTTGCAAGGAGAACCTCTTCCGAGCCCTGGACGCGGTCGGCCTGGTCACTCCGGAAACACCGAGTCCCTTGAATCTTTTCATGAACGTTCCGGTTCATCCGGACGGGCGCATCGAGTTCGCGGTGCCGGTGAGTGAACCCGGGCAGTACGTCTGCCTTAAAGCGGAAATGGACGCTATTGTGGTCTTCTCTGCCTGTCCTCAGGACATCACTGCCGTCAACGGGATGCGGCCCCAGGATGTTCACTACTGCATCATCTGATGCCAAGCCACACCTGCTATTGGGCGTTGCCTGCCGGCAGGACACTGAATCCGCCGCAAGCACCGTCGGATGTCCGGGAGAAATCCATGCGCAAAATACCACCACTGAATTCCGTGCGAACGTTTGAGGCGGTAGCACGTCACCAGAGTTTTTCTGCGGCTGCGAACGAGCTATCCGTGACGGTCGCCGCGGTCAGTCATCAGGTCCGGCAACTGGAAGACGGGTTGGGGCAAAAGCTTCTGGAAAGGGGCCGCACGGTGACCCTCACGCCCGCTGGCAGAGCGATCTATCCGCTGTTGCGAGACGGCTTTGACCAGATTGCCCAGGCGTTCGCCCTGATCGGTGCGCCAAAGGAGGGGGACGCCATTCAGGTTTCCACCACGCGCGCGTTCGCGGAACGATGGCTCATGCCGCGCCTGGCAAAATTCAACGCGATCTATCCGAACATCGTGGTTTCGATTCATGCCTCGGAGAAAGTCGTGGATCTGCGTTCCGAAACCGTCGATCTGGCGATTCGATATGGTCCGGTCGATGCTGATGTGCGGGGGGCGGTGTTGTTCGAGGATCGCTACATCGCGGTAGCGGACAAAAGCATCTGTCCTGTCGACCGCGTCGCAACGATCAATGACTTTCATACTCGCTCGCTGCTGGCGTTCAAATGGAAGAATCAAGCGCTCGAAGTGCCCTCGTGGTCAGCCTGGCTGGCCCGGGTTGAACACGATACATCCCGGGATTTCCGCATCTCCTGGTACAGCGAAGAAACCCTGGCGCTGCATGCGGTAGAGCGGGGATTAGGGCCGCTTCTGTGCAGCAATGTATTGATTGACGATGAGCTTCGCTCTGGACGGATGCGTCGAGTGGAAGGTCCAACCTTGTCAGGTTTCACCTATCACCTGATAGAGGACAACAGTTCCAGACCACGCCACAGCCTTTCGTTGTTCAGAGACTGGCTTCTGAGCGAGGCCACGTCATTCAGGGAAAACGCCCTGAATGACGTGGAAGGACATCGGTTGGCACTTACTTCCTGAGATCCGCTGTGCACAGGGTCGTTTCTATCGCCAGGCATGCACCGAGCAGTTGATCATCGCGACCCTGGGTCGTCGAAAACAGGGCCGACGTTGCCAGCCCGAAGCTGTCCTTGCCGGACGGGATCGCCACCCCCGGCATATCCAGCAGGCTTCCAATCATGGTGAGTGACAAGGTCTCGAGATTGACGGCGGCAAAAAGCGCGTCGTCATTCAACAGTGGCGCCATTGGCGGCGCGACATGCTTGACCGCTGGCATGACCAGAATGGCGCCGTCGAGCTCACGCTCGATGGCGGACATAAGGTCCAGGCGCAGATGTCGCATCCTGGTTTCGGTAGCCGGGTCGATATCCTTGGCTGAACGCAGACGAGCACGCACGCGCCTGTCCATACGGTGCCCCTCAGGACCTTCCACTATCGGTGCCAAGAGGTGCCAGGCCTCTATAGCCCCCAACCAACCCGTGCGAGCAATGAGTTCACGTGTGCGGGCGACTGCGACAACCGGCCGACGCTCAACCTGCGCACCGGCTGCACGCAACCGCTCCATCATCCAGATAAGGTTCTGTTGCACCGCGGGTTGCAATGTGGGCTCAGACATCACTCCGTCGTCGACGACAAAGCGTAAACCTGACAGATTGGCGGCTTCGATGGCCGCATCGTTGCAACCTCGCATCGCCGCGTCCAGCGCAACGCAATCCGCCACGGTATGGGCGAAAGGACCGAGGCTATCAAGCGTTATGGCCAGCGGGTGGACACCTTCCATGCTGTAACGGCCCGTGGACGCCTTGTATCCGACCAGCCCATTGAACGCGGCTGGAATGCGAATCGAACCCGCGGTGTCAGTGCCGATGGCGCAGGTGACTATGCCTCGTTGAACCGCGATGGCCGAGCCGGAAGAAGAACCTCCAGGAACGCGGCTTTCGTCGACCTCGACGGCGCAGGTCGGCGTTCCGAAATGAGGATTCAGGCCCAGGCCGGAATAGGCAAACTCAGTGAGGTTGGTTTTACCCATCGGGATCATCCCCCGCGCCGTGAGGGCTGCGATCACTGCCGCATCCTCGACCGCCATCGGAGCATCGATCCGGGTAATGGAACCTGCGGTTGTGCGGCTGCCGGCAACATCCAGCAGATCCTTGACCGCGTAGGGAATACCGTCGAAAGGGCTCAACGGAACCCCTTGCAGCCATCGCCGGGTCGACGCTTTCGCGTCCTCGATGGCGCGTTGTTCAGGTACGGAAATGAATACGTACTCCGAATCTCTGGCCGCCGCCAATGCTGACTTGATCAGCTCATCGGGTGTCGTAAGGCCTTGTCTCAATCGCTCGGCGGTTTGCAGCAGGGTGATCATGATTTCTCCCATTCTGGCGGCGGTACGGGGCAGTCAAACCAGCGAAAGTTGGCGTTGCCGCTCTTCGATCAGCTGCCTGGCCAGGACTGGAACGGCATCGAAAGCATCGGCAATGGAGGCTTCATGGCGCGCGTCGGCGAATTCCTGGTAGTCGATGGAGATGACGTGGGTTTCATTCACGCCAAGGTAGTGCGCGCAGGTTTGAATGTGAGTGTCGAGGTGGTTCATGTTTTCGCGAACGCCACCAGGGCCAAATCCGAATTCACCTCGTGACGATAAAATGACCAGCTTCTTGCCACCCATGATGGGTTCCAGGGGGTAGTCGCCCCGGTCCAGATCGAAGGTGAACGTCTTGCCGATACGAATCACGTTGTCGAACCAGGACTTGAGGGAGGCCGGCATCCCGTAGTTGTACATCGGGGTACCGATAACGATGACGTCGGCGCGATCGATCTCATCGATCAGTTCGTCCGAGAGCCGGATCTCCTCGCGCTTTTCGGGCGTCATCTGCTCGTCGGGCGTAAAAACTGCGGCAATCCAGGCTTCCGTCACGAAAGGGGGAGGGTTGCCCCCAACGTCACGGGTAATCACTTGCGTATTGTCATCTCGCTCAACCCAGGCCTCGACAAATGCCTGGGACAATTTACGGCTCAGGGAACGATCAGAGCGTGCGCTGGCGTCAATATGAAGAAGTGTGGTCATGTGGAACTTCCTTTAAGTCTGAGGCGGAATTACCTCGCGACTGAAACAAGTTGGCCACGACCAGTGAGGGTTCGACTATTGACATTTATTTGAGTGGCGTCAAATAAAACTCAACAAGCGAGTTCTATTTTTTTGGACGGGATTGAACCTCCTTTTGTTTTGGGATTGCATTGGCTGCTGCATGTTCTGGCGACCTGTGCAATTGAGCAAAACTTGATGCGGTAATTTTTCTAAAGGACCGTTTAGTTATTATCAATTACGTAAACATTCAGACCTCGCTTTAATGACTCGGGGCGATTCACGTGGTCGCCGGTCAGCGAGGAGAACAACAATGTCAATGCGTCGCGAATCTGAAAAAAGTTTAATTAACGAGGCCAATTATGATGCGCTGGGCATTGAGCCCGTGCCCGATAGCCATCGCACTTCAACGCCGCTGGACCAGTTCTGGATCTGGGCGGGAGCCAATGTGGCGCCGATCAATTGGGTGTTGGGCGCAATCGGTATCCAGCTGGGTTTGAGCTTGATCGAGACTCTGCTGGTTATTGTGGTTGGCAACCTGTTCGGTGCCGGCTTGTTCGGTGCCATCTGCATCATGGGCCACCGCACGGGGGTGCCGCAAATGGTGCTTTCCCGACTGGCGTTCGGTCGCCGCGGTGCCTATCTGCCGACCATCATGCAAGTGCTGATGCCAATGGGGTGGGTGGCCATCAACACCTGGATAGTCCTGGACCTTGCGGTGGCTGCGCTGGATAGAATGGGTATCAGCGGTGGCATGGAGCTCAAGTACGGTATCGCCTTGGTCGTCATGCTGATCCAGGTTGGCATCGCGGCCTGGGGCTTCAACGCCATCAAGTGCTTCGAGCGCTATACCATGCCGGTGATTCTGCTGATCATGGTGGTAATGACCGTGCTGGCGTTCACCCATGTGAACATCCAGTGGCAAACCTCGACCACCGAGGGCATCGGCAAGCTGTCGGCCATGAGCAGCCTGATGACGGCAATCGGCATCGGCTGGGGTATTTCGTGGCTGGTCTACGCCTCGGATTACACCCGTTTCACCCAGAGCAAACTGTCTGACGGCCAGGTCTTCCGCTCGACCTTTCTCGGCATGTTCCTGCCCACCGTCTGGCTAGCCTTTCTGGGTGCAGCAATTGCGTCCGCAGGTGCGGGTTCTGACCCCGCGCAACTGATCATTGCGGTGTTTGGCACGATGGCGCTGCCGGTACTGCTGGTGCTGTTGCATGGCCCAGTCGCCACCAACATCGTGGTCATCTACTCGGCAGCACTGGCAACGCTGTCATTGGATCTGCGAGTGCCACGCTGGGTTGTTTCGACGATCTCGGGCGTGGTGGCGCTGTTCATGCTCTATCTGTTCCTGCAGTCAGGCGAGTTTGTGCATGCCTTTGAAAACCTGATGGTCTTTTTCGTGGTGTGGATCAGCCCGTGGGCAGGAATCACGCTGGTCGATTTCTTCTTTATTCGGCGTGGTCAAGTCGACCTGAAGTCACTGTACTGCCATCACTCGACAAGTGCCTGCACTGACGTGAACTGGAGAGGCGTATTGGCACTTGCAATTGGAGTGCTGGCGGCATGGTTGTTTCAGGTCGGCACAATAACATCACTACAAGGGCCCATTGCGATGGCGCTGGGCGGGATTGATTTGTCCTGGCTGGCCGGGCTTGGTGTGGGTGGCGGTATTTATTACTTGTTGCACCGCTCGCGGCAAACAGAAGTTATCAGCTCATCGGTGATGGCTAAGTGAGATTTTTAGTGTTGTAACGATTCAATCATTAATGAGGTAAATGAGAGATGTCTCATCTTGAACAAACTAATGTGCTGACGGCGTTGAACGCTGGCGCTGAAATTGATGCGTTCCTGGGTAATGTCGTGGAGATTGCGATCGTTACTCGCGATCACAGGCGCACCATGGATGGCTTGCTCAAACTTGGGATCGGCCCGTGGCGGGTGTACACCTTTAGCCCGGAAAACACCCAAAACCAGACTTACCATGGTGAACCGGCCGAATTTGTACTGAAAGTCTGCTTTGCACAGTCCGGCAACATGGTGTGGGAGTTGATGGAGCCTGTTTCCGGGCCGACGATTTTTGCCGACTTCCTGAACAAACATGGTGAAGGCATCCAGCACGTCGCCTACGACTGTAACAACATCCCGTTTGAGGATCGAATCACTGAACTGACGCGGCGTGGTTTCAAGTGCGTGCAGTCCGGGTCCTGGATGGGGGTGAATCATTTCGCGTTCTTCGGCACCGAGGCGGACACCACCACGGTATTTGAGACCTATGCGTTTCCTTCCGACTGGGATTACCCGGAGCCCGAGGCGTGGTATCCGGCGCGCGCATAAACCTGCGCGGCATCGTCTCAGCGCCGATCGCATGCCTGGCGCTGAGGCACTCGCCGCTTCGAAACGACACCAGGAGTACAACCGCATGAACAATATACGGATGGATAACATCAGTTGGGTCGACTACGAACGCCGCGTGCAATCAGGCGCCGTGGTCTTTCTGCCCATCGGCGCGACTGAACAGCACGGCCCCCACCTGCCTCTGGGCACCGACGCATTGCTGGCCAGCGCCATCAGTGAAGATGTCGCCAGGGCAATCGATGGCGTCGTCGCTCCGGCGCTGTCCTATGGCTACAAATCCCAGCCAAAATGTGGAGGAGGGCAGCACTTCTGCGGAACGACTAGCGTGGATGGCGCCACCCTGATCGCCATGGTTCGGGATGCCGTGCGTGAGTTTCATCGTCATGGCGTGAAGCGCCTGGTGCTGGTGATCGGGCACTACGAAAACCAGTGGTTTGTGACCGAAGGCATCGAGTTGGCCATACGCGATATCGGCCCTAATGCCGGTCTGGAAGTCATGCGCCTTGAGCACTGGGAGTTCGTTAGACCACAGACACTCGACAAGATATTCCCGAACGGCTTTCCGGGAATCGCACTGGAACACGCAGCGGTCATCGAAACGTCGATGATGCTGCACTATCACCCGCAGTTGGTTTCCCTGGACAAGATTCCTGATCACGGGGCGGCTGAGTTCCCGGTTTACGATATGTACCCAGCCCGGGTCGACTGGGTACCTGCCAGTGGCGTGCTGTCATCTGCAATGGATTCCAGCGCTGATAAGGGAAAACTCTTAGTGACAGATATCATCAGCGCAATCGTCCAGGCTGTCCGGTTCGAGTTCAGGCTCGAGATAGCAGAGAGGTAACACTCGATACGCCAGTACTCTGTCGATTTTGCTTTCGGCATATGAATTGGCTCTCAAGGAAGACGGCGCGTAGCTTGGTCTGCCTCTGAGAAATTCACCGGTCGCGATCGCCGGCGCCTCAAGTGTCGCCACAAAAGCGCAGCAATCAGAGGCTGTGAAAATATTTACGCCGTCGCGGACGTTTTTGGCGATCCGTAGGGTGTCACTCGCCGCAGGCAGTGCACTGTAGTTCAGCGGCGCGGCATAAAGCTGGCGGGTTGTCGCTGCGCTCCGAAGCCGTCCTACCTCCTAACAGATCGCCGCCCGAGCAGACTGCCGAATTTGAAGCGGCCGCAGTAGGCGGGAGTTTTTTCACACGCTCTCAGTTCTGCCGCGGGTCAAATCAGCTGCTGGTGGTTTCCGGCAGCTTGGCGATCACCTTGATCTCGAACTGGAAACCATAGAGCCAGGTTACGCCAACGCCGGTTAATGTCGGGTGCGGCGCGTTACCCCAGAACTCCGGGACAACCTTCCAGATCGTTTCGAACTTCGACTCGGGATCGACGATGAAGATGGTTACGTCAATCACATCATCAAAGGTGCAACCGGCCGCACCCAGGATCGCGTTCAGATTGTTGAACGCGGTTCGCACCTGCACCTCCAGGTCGGGTTCGGGCGAGCCGTCTTCATTGCTACCGACTTGCCCCGAGACGAACAGAAAGCCGTTGGAGCGGATCGCCGGCGAATAGCGATTGCGCTCATAGAGCGCCTGGCGTCCGGGCGGGAAAACGACGTCACGCTTTGTCATATGTACCTCCATCAAGGGGTCGAGGCCGACCCGAAAAACTAACCATGAAGAGACTTTAAGGCGTTGTGCTTGGCCGATAAACGAGCAACTCTGGCTATCACTGTTTGTAGAATCCAAACAATCCAGTCGATAGTGGGATAGAAAATGGACCGTTTCGATGCGATGCAGGCATTTGCCCGGGTGGTGGAAGCGGGCAGCTTCACCAAAGCGGCCGAAACGCTGCATATGAGCAAAACCAGCGTGACGCAGCTGGTGCAGCAGCTGGAGGCACGGTTGCGCGTCAAATTACTCAACCGCACCACACGCAAGGTCAATCTGACTGCTGACGGCGCTGTCTACTACGAGCGCGTGTTAAGGCTGCTGGACGACCTGGACGATGCCGAGACCAGCCTGTCCAGCGCCTCAGCGGTGCCCAGAGGCCGGCTGCGGGTGGATGTGCCCAGCCCGCTGGCCAGAATCATTTTGCTGCCGGCATTGCCGACGTTTCACGCTCGATACCCCGACATCCAGATCGATATGGGCGTAAGCGACCGCATCGTCGATCTGATTGGCGAGAAGGTGGATTGTGTTGTGCGCGGTGGCGAACTCACGGATCAGTCGCTGATGGCGCGACATGTCGGCGACCTGCAGCTGGGCGTTTATGCGGCGCCGAGCTACCTGCAACGCCTCGGTACGCCCGCGCACCCGCGAGAGCTGGAAGATTCGCATCATCGCATCGTCGGCTTCCTCTGGGCGCGCACCGGCAAAGCCCTGCCGTATGCCATGCACAGCAACGGTGAGAGCATCCACATCCAGGGTCGCTACGTGCTGGCGGTCGACGATGGCAATGCCTACCTCGCGGCCGGCCTGGCCGGCATGGGAGTTCTCTGGCTGCC
>NZ_JBFIIG010000023.1:0-37881 GCF_041601375.1 Pseudomonas sp.
CTCGGCGACCCGCACGCCCTGCGCGAGCTGTGCGCCGGGGCGCCGCTGCCGAGCAAGGAAAACTTCATGACCCGCCTGCTGCTGCGCGCCGACCGCGAGGCCGGTTACACCGCCCTGCCCAACCCGCTGACCGCCGCGCGCTTGGGGCAACGAGCATGAGCCTGCCGCCACGGATCGACCAGGCCATCGCCCAGTTACGCGCCCAGCAGCAGGAGCCGCTGTGCGCCTATCTCTATGACCTCGAAGCGCTGGCCGCGCATGTCCGCTCCATGCGCGCTCTGCTGCCGGCCAATTGCGAGCTGTTCTATGCCGCCAAGGCCAACCCCGAGGCACCGATCCTGCACACCCTGGCGCCACTGGTGGATGGCTTCGAAGCGGCTTCCGGCGGCGAGCTGCGCTGGCTGTATGAGCAGTGCCCAGAGCAGCCTTTGATCTTCGGCGGGCCCGGCAAACTCGACAGCGAACTGGCGGCCGCCATGGACTGCGAGGTCGAGGCCTTCCATGTCGAAAGCCTCAACGAACTGCGCCGCCTGGCGCGCATCGCCGCCGCCCAGGGCCGGCGTGCGCCGGTGCTGCTGCGGCTCAATCTGAAACTGGCCGAAGCGCCGGATAGCCGCTTGGTGATGGGCGGCAAACCGACACCCTTCGGCCTGGACGAGGCGGCACTATGTGAAGCGCTGGCGCTGCTGCGTGGCGAGCCCTGGCTGGAGCTACAGGGCCTGCATTTCCACCTGCTGTCCCATCAGCTGGACGTCAGCGCCCACCTGCAGTTGATCCGCAGCTATATGCGCAGCTTTCGTGCGCTGTGCGCGGAGCATCGGTTGCAGTTGTCGCTGCTCAACGTCGGCGGTGGCATGGGCATCAACTATCAGGATGCCCAGCGCTCGTTCGATTGGCCGCTGTTCTGCCAGGGCTTGCGCCAACTGATCGACGAGGAGGACATGGGCGCGGTGCGCATCCGCTTCGAGATCGGCCGTTTTATCAGCGCGGCCTGCGGCTATTACCTGATGCAGGTGCTGGATATCAAACGCAACCACGACCAGTACTTCGCTATTGCCCGCGGTGGCACCCATCACTTCCGCACCCCGGCCGCCCAGGGGCATGACCACCCCTTCGTGGTGGTGCGCGGCGGGCAGCCGGCGGAAATCACCGATCAGCCGGTGACCCTGGTCGGCCAGCTATGCACGCCCAAGGACGTGCTGGCCAGCCAGCAGCCGGTGGCGGCATTGGCGGTCGGCGACTTGCTGGTGTTTCCCCTGGCCGGGGCCTACGCCTGGAATATTTCGCACCGGGATTTCCTGATGCACGAGCCGCCGCAGATGCTGTTCCTACCGACGGCCTGATCGGCTTGGCGCCGAAGCGCGCGCCGCTGTGATGTTTCTCCAGGCGAAAAGGTTCATCACGCTTTCCCGGGGAAGTACCGATTAACACCGGACTGGCAAGTTTGTGTTTTCTGATCGCGGCGTTCCCCGCTTTTGGAACAGGTCATTAACGTGTCGAACCAATGTTCTGGTTTCGCCCGTGAGGGGCGCAACCCAAGTGTTCAGCGCATGCGTTAATGGGCCGTGCCAGGCCATTGGATGACACACAAACTTGCCAGTCCGGTGTCAAGCCCACCTTCCTCACAGAAATGCAATGAACAAAAAAAGCCCCGATATGCCGGGGCTGAGGCAGTGTTGCGCCGTTGTGCGGCGCACACCTAAAGCTTGAATCAATCAGACCAGGCTCGTCAGCGCCTCGCGGCTGAACGGCAGGATGTCCGCCTCGCGGCCTTGGCGCACCTTGAGCGCCCAATCCGGGTCGACCAGCAGCGCACGGCCCACGGCAACCAGGTCAAACTCCTGGTTGTTCAGGCGCTCCAGCAGGTTTTCCAGACTGGCCGGCTCGGCGACCTTGTCGGTGTTGACCATGAACTGCAGGAACTCGCCATCGAGGCCGACGCTGCCGACGGTGATGGTCGGCTTGCCGGTGAGCTTGCGCGTCCAGCCGGCCAGGTTGAGATCCGAACCTTCGAATTCCGGCTCCCAGAAGCGCCGGGTCGAGCAATGGAAGATGTCCACGCCGGCATCGCTGAGCGGCTTGAGAAAGGCTTCCAGGGCTTCCGGGGTTTCCACCAGGCGCGCGCTGTAGTCCTGCTGCTTCCACTGCGAGAAGCGGAAGATGATCGGGAAGTCCGGGCCTACCGCGGCGCGTACCGCCTGGATCAGCTCGATGGCAAAGCGCGAACGCTGGGCCAGGTCGCCACCGTATTCGTCGCTGCGCTGGTTGCTGCCGGCCCAGAAGAACTGGTCGACCAGATAGCCATGGGCACCGTGGATTTCCACGCCGTCCATACCGATGCGCTGGGCATCCTTGGCGGCCTGGGCGAAGGCGGCGATGACTTCCTGAATGTCGTCCCGGGTCATGCCGTGGACCACGACGTTGCCTTCCTTGAGCTTCTCGCTCGGGCCATAGCCCGGCACGCTGGCGTCCGGCTCGGTGCCGAGCTTGCGTACGTTACCCACGTGCCACAGCTGCGGGACTATCTTGCCGCCTTCGGCATGCACCGCCTCGACCACTTTCTGCCAGCCGGCCAGGGCGTCGTCGCCATAGAAACGCGGCACATTGGGGTAGCCGTTGGCAGCCTTGTGACCGACGGTGGTGCCTTCGCTGACGATCAGGCCGACACCCCCAGCGGCGCGGCGACGGTAGTACTCAATGACCTTGCTATTAGGCACGCCGCCCGGCGAGAAGGAACGGGTCATGGGCGCCATCACCACGCGGGTCGGCAGCTCTAGCGCGCCCAGGCTGAAGGGTTGAAACAAAGCTTTTACCGGATCGTTCATCGTCGTTCCTCTGCCGGCCAGGTGACCGGTCGTCTACTTAATGGGGTTTTAAAAAATCAGGCCCGCAACAACAGCTGCAGGCGCTGCATGAAGTCTTCGAGGGCACAGGTGTTGTTCGCCACTTTCAGGCGCGTCAGGGCGCCCTGCCAAGCGCTGGTGATAAAACTCGCCAGGCTGCGGCAATCCTCATTGGCGGCCAGCTCGCCGGCATCCTGCGCCTGCTGCAGGCAGGCCTGGAGGATGTCCGCCGAGCGCTGCAAAATGGCGTCGATCTCGACGCCCAGGGTGGGCGACAGTTCGGCCATCTCGAAACTCAGGCTGCCGATAAAGCAGTGGTACTCGAGCTTTTCCTGGCGGGCGAAGTGCTCCACCAGCTCGCCGTAATAGCCGACGATGCGCGCCCGCGGGCTCAGCACCGGGTTTTCTAGCGCCTGGGCATAGCGCTGCAAACGCGGGCCATAGACCTGCTGCAGGGCCTGCAGGGCGAACTCTTCCTTGCTGGCGAAGTAGTGGTAGAAGGAGCCCTTGGGTACGCCGGCGGCCTGGACGATTTCCTGCACGCCGGCGCCGTGATAACCGCGCCGGGTCATCACCTCGGCGCCTTTGGCGAGGATCAGGTCACGTTTGTCGAGTCGTTGGTTTGCGTTCATGCCGGCAAGGATATGACCGGTCGTCTCGCCCCGCCCAGCACTATTGATCGGCGTGATAAGCGGGCACAGCAGAGGGCAATCGAACAGCCTGTGCCCCGGATTAGCCGCGGGATGCGATCCGCAGGGTGCTTGCTGCAGACAGTGCACCATGGTGACCTGGCGCGACACAAAAGCTGGCGGGCTGTCGCTGCGCTCCGAGGCCGCCCTACGATCCCCGGCCGGTTCGCCGATTTTGGAGCAACCCCCGATCAGTAGGGTGCCACTCGCCGCAGGCAGTGCACCATTGGTTGCTCGACGCGACACAAAAGCTGGCGGGTTGTCGCTACGCTCCGAAGCCGCCCTACCCTCAGGTAGTGCAGTGTCGAACTGCGGTACGACACGCATCCGCCAGGCAGTCGCTTCGCTGCGAGCGGAACGCAACGCGCCTTGCCGCGAATACCTGGAGACGGCATCGCGACGGCGCTCGACTGTTTCACAGCCACTGAGGCCTTTCAGCCCAGAGCTTTTTCGATGGCCTGGATCAAGGCGGGGTCATCCGGCGTAGTGCGCGGCGAGAAGCGTGCGAGGACGCGACCATCGTGGCCGACCAGGAACTTCTCGAAGTTCCAGGTGATGTCGCCGGGAAACTCCGCACCCTCACCCGCCAGCAGGCGGTACAACGGATGACGCTCATGGCCATTGACTTCGATCTTGCTGCCCAGGGGGAAGGTCACCCCGTAGTTCAGGCTGCAAAACTCGCGAATGGCCTCCTCACTATCGGGCTCCTGCCCGGCGAACTGGTTGCACGGCAGGCCGAGCACGGTAAAACCCTGCGCACGGTATTGCTGATGGAGTTGTTCCAGCCCGGCGTACTGCGGAGTCAGGCCGCATTTGGAAGCGACGTTGACCACCAGCACCACCTGCCCCTTGAATGGCGCCAACGGCAGATCCTGGCCATCCAGTGCACGCAGATTGAGGTCGTGAAAGGCACTCATGACTAGCTCCTTGAGAACGCGTCGAATTACCCGCAAAGGACAAAAAAGGCGCCTCTCTGAAGGCGCCTTTCCTGTTCAACTCAGCTTAGCAGTCGGTGGCGCAGTTGCTACGACCATAAGTCGTTTTCAGCAAGCGGCCAGAACCTGATTCACGACATCGCGAGCTAGAGCCAGGCAAGGCGAAATAGGGCGAGGAAGCGGAGTTTACAGCTGTAAATGAGCATTCCGAGCCCGGTTTCAACGCAGCATGGCCGACGCGCAGCAGGTCGTGGGCAGGTTCTCAGTGCTGGTGACCACCTTCGCCGTGTACGTGACCATGAGCAACTTCTTCATCACTGGCGTCACGCACTTCGACCACTTTGACCTTGAAGTTCAGGCGCTGACCGGCCAGCGGGTGGTTGCCGTCGACGATCACGTCGTCGCCGTCGAGGTCACGAATGGTGACGATCTGCATGCTGCCGTCCGGGCCGGAGGCATGGAACTGCATGCCGACTTCCAGTTCGTCGACGCCTTCGAACATCGAACGGTTGAGGGTGGCTACCAGTTCGGCGCTGTATTCGCCGTAGGCCTCTTCCGGCTCGACGGAGACGTCCAGTTCGTCACCGGCCTGCTTGCCGAGCAGGGCTTTTTCCAGGCCGGCGATGATGTTGCCGGCGCCTTGTAGGTAAACCAGCGGCGCGCCGCCAGCGGAGCTATCGATTACCTCACCGGCATCGTTGGTCAGGGTATAGTCGATAGAGACGGCCTTATGGGGGGCGATCAGCATGGGGCGAGACCTTTTGCAGAGAAATAAAGAACGTACAAGTCTAACCAAGGGGGCGCGCGAAAGCGAACCCGGCCCTGACGGACGGCCGAGCGTGGCCCCGGTGCAACTGATTGACTTTGGTCAGGACGCCGACGGCCATTGGCTGGCAATCTTGTCCTGTGGCCATACTCAACACCTGCGCCATCAGCCACCCTGGCAAAATCGCGCCTGGGTGCTCGACTCCACACAACGCACGACCCGCCTGGGCCAGCCGTTCCCCTGCGGTTGGTGCACGGCAGCTGTCGCGCCGAGCGACACAGAAAAGGAACGGTAAATGCCGGCACGCAATATTCTGGTGATCAACTGCGGCAGTTCGTCGATCAAGTTCGCCCTGGTCAATGAAGCCCATTCGCAATTCACCCTCAGCGGCCTGGCCGAACGCCTCGGCAGCCACGATGCGGTGCTGCACTGGCAGCGCGGCGGCGAGCAGGACAGCCTGATGATTCCCAACGGCGATCACCGCGCCGCCCTCGCCCAGCTATTGCCGCTGGTACAGGGTGCATCCGGTGGCAAGCTGCACGGTATCGGCCATCGCGTGGTGCATGGCGGCGAGCATTTCACCGCGGCCAGCCGCCTGGATGAAGCCACCTTGCGCGCCATTCGCGCCACCGCGCCACTGGCGCCGCTGCACAATCCGGCCAACCTGCTGGGCATCGAGGCGGCGATCAAGCTGTATCCCAATCTGACCCAGGTGGCGGTGTTCGATACCGCCTTCCACCAGTCCCTGCCCGAGCACGCCTTTCGCTATGCGCTACCGGACAACCTCTACCGCGAGCACGGCGTACGCCGTTACGGCTTCCATGGCACCAGCCACCGCTACGTCAGTCATCGCGCGGCCGAACTGGCCGGCCTGTCGATCGGCGACAGCAGCTGGCTGGTGGCGCACCTGGGCAACGGCTGCTCGACCTGCGCCGTCGTCAACGGCCAGAGCCGCGACACCAGCATGGGCCTGACCCCGCAGGAAGGCCTGGTGATGGGTACCCGCAGCGGCGATGTCGACCCCAACCTGCACAGCCACCTGGCGCGCACCCTGGGCTGGAACCTGGAACGCATCGAGCAGTTGCTGAACAAGGAAAGCGGCCTGCTCGGCCTGTCCGGGCTGTCCAACGACATGCGCAGCCTGGAGCAGGCCCGCGAACAGGGCCATGCTGGCGCCACCCTGGCCATCGAGGTGTTCTGCTACCGCCTGGCCAAATCGCTGGCCGCCATGAGCTGCGCCCTGCCTCAGCTGGACGGGCTGATTTTCACCGGCGGCATCGGCGAGAACTCGCCCTTGATCCGCAGCAAGGCCGTGGCCCACCTCACACTGTTCAACCTGGCCCTGGACAAGGAAGCCAACGCCCGCACCATCCGCGGCGTTGCGGGCTCTATCCAGGCCTATGGCCACCCGCGTGTGCTGGTGGTGCCGACCAACGAAGAACGGCAAATCGCCCTGGATACGCTCGCTCTGCTCGAAGCTTGAACGCCACAGACTTCGAGCTGGAAGACGCGTCCGCTATATCGTTTCAGGCTTGCAGCTTTAAGCTGCAAGCCCTCCGCAGGAGTTCGAATGCACACCTTCTTTATCTCGCCCACCGGCTTCGGTGTCGGCCTCACTTCCATCAGCCTCGGCCTGGTTGGCGGCCTGGAACGCGCCGGCCTCAAGGTCGGCTTCTTCAAGCCGATCGCCCAGCCCCACCAGGGCGACGCCGGCCCGGAGCGCTCCAGCGAACTGATCGCCCGCACCCACGGCCTGCACTCGCCCAGACCGCTGGCCCTGGCGCATGTCGAGCGCATGCTCGGCGACGGTCAACTGGATGAGCTGCTCGAAGAAATCATCAGCCTGTACCACCAGGCCGCCGCCGGCAAAGATGTGATCATCGTCGAAGGCATGGTGCCGACCCGCCAGGCCAGCTATGCGGCGCGGGTCAACTTTCACCTGGCCAAGAGCCTGGATGCCGAGGTGATTCTGGTCTCGGCACCGGAACAGGAAAGCCTCAGCGAGCTGTGCGACCGGTTGGAAATCCAGGCGCAGCTGTTCGGTGGGCCGCGAGACCCGAAAGTGCTTGGCGTGATCATCAACAAGGTGCGCAGCGAAGAGGGTGTCGAGGCCTTCTGCGCGCGCCTGAAGGAACACTCGCCACTGCTCAAGAGCGAAGACTTCCGCCTGCTCGGTTGCATCCCCTGGCAGGACGAACTGAACGCCCCGCGCACCCGCGACATCGCCGACCTGCTCGGCGCGCGCGTGCTCAATGCCGGCGACTACGATCAACGACGCATGCTCAGGATCATGCTCTGCGCCCGCGCCGTGGCCAACACCGTGCAACTGCTCAAGCCCGGCACCCTGGTGGTCACCCCCGGCGATCGCGACGACATCATCCTCGCCGCCAGCCTGGCGGCAATGAACGGCATGCCGCTGGCCGGCCTGCTGCTGTGCAGCGACTTCGTGCCCGACCCACGGATCATGGAGCTGTGTCGTGGCGCGCTGCAAAGCGGCCTGCCGGTGATGACGGTGCGCACCGGTTCCTACGACACCGCCACCGACCTCAACCGGTTGAACAAGGAAATCCCGGTGGACGACAAGGAGCGCGCGCAGAAGGTCGCCGACTTCGTCGCCAGCCATGTCGACCACGACTGGCTGCGTACCCGCTGCGGCACCCCGCGGGAACTGAGCATGTCGCCCTCGGCATTCCGCTATCAATTGGTCCAGCGGGCCAAGGCCGCGGACAAGCGCATCGTCCTGCCGGAAGGCAGCGAGCCGCGCACCATCCAGGCCGCCGCGCTCTGCCAGGCGCGCGGCATCGCCCGCTGCGTGCTGCTGGCCAAACCGGAAGAGGTGCAGGCCGTGGCCCAGGCCCACGGCATCGAGCTGCCGGCGGGGCTGGAGATCCTCGATCCGGATCTGATCCGTGAGCGCTACGTCGCGCCCATGGTCGAGCTGCGCAAGGGCAAGGGCCTCAACGCGCCCATGGCCTTGGCGCAACTGGAAGACAACGTGATGCTCGGCACCATGATGCTGGCCCTGGACGAGGTCGACGGCCTGGTTTCCGGCGCCATCCACACCACTGCCAACACCATTCGCCCGGCCCTGCAGCTGATCAAGACCGCGCCGGGTTACAACCTGGTGTCCTCGGTGTTCTTCATGCTGCTGCCGGATCAGGTCCTGGTCTACGGCGATTGTGCGGTCAACCCGGATCCGACTGCGGCGCAACTGGCGGAGATCGCCGTGCAAAGCGCCGCCTCGGCCACGGCCTTCGGCATAGAGCCGCGGGTGGCCATGCTCAGCTACTCCACCGGCGACTCGGGCACCGGCGAGGAAGTCGAGAAAGTCCGCGAGGCCACGCGCCTGGCCAAGCTGATAAACCCGGAGCTGCTGCTCGACGGCCCGCTGCAATACGACGCCGCCGCGATCGCCAGCGTCGGCCGGCAGAAGGCACCGAACAGCCCGGTGGCCGGCCGCGCCACGGTCTTCGTGTTCCCCGACCTGAACACCGGCAACACCACCTACAAGGCGGTGCAGCGCAGCGCCGACTGCGTCAGCGTCGGCCCCATGCTGCAAGGGCTGCGCAAACCGGTCAACGACCTGTCGCGCGGTGCGCTGGTCGACGACATCGTCTACACCATCGCCCTGACCGCTATCCAGACGGCCAACTTGCCGCAGTAGCCGCCCTCTGACTCGTAGCCCTATGGCCAGGTGCAAGGGCTGCGGCAGCGTCGGTGAATGGCGCCTTTCATCCACCCCCGTGCTGGCATGACCAAGCGGTCAGCTCCAGCACTTGCAGTCCGGTGCCCAGACGCTAACCTGTGCGCCGACCGACCCGCGGTGGAGCACCCCGGGCTATGAACGATCCGGGGCATGGCGCCCCCTTTGCGGAGGCATCGGCCCCCATGCTGCATTTTCTGCCCGCTGCCCTGCGCGGCCTGATCGGCGCAAGCCTGCTGGCCCTGAATACCCTGTTCTGGTGCTGGCCACTGTTTTTCCTCGCGCTGCTCAAGCTGCTGCTGCCGATCCCGGCGCTACAGCGCTGGTTGCGCGACCTCATGCATGCGATCGCCGAGGCGTGGATTTCCACCAACAAATTCTGGATGGATCTGGTTTCCCAGACCCGCTGGCACATCGAGGGGGTCGAGCGCTTCGACCAACAGCACAGCTACCTGGTGACGAGCAACCACCAGAGCTGGGTCGACATACTGGTGCTGCAATATCAACTCAACCGGCGCATGCCGCTGCTCAAGTTCTTCCTCAAGCAGGAACTGATCTGGGTGCCGGTCATCGGTCTGTGCTGGTGGGCGCTGGAGTTCCCCTTCATGAAGCGCTACAGCAAGGAATACCTGACCAAGCACCCGGAGAAGCGCGGCGACGACCTGGCGACCACCCGCAAAGCCTGCGAGCGCTACAAGCGCAACCCGGTGTCGGTCTTCAACTTCCTCGAGGGCACGCGCTTCACCCCGGCCAAGCATGCCGCGCAGGGCTCGCCATTTCGCTACCTGCTCAAACCCAAGGCTGGCGGCATTGCGTTCGTGCTCGACGCCATGGGCGAGCAGTTGCATAGCCTGGTCAACGTCACCATCCATTATCCGCAGGGCAATCCGGGCTTCTGGCAACTGCTCAGCGGCGAGATCGGCGAGGTGGTGGTGAACTTCAATGAATTGCCGATTCCGCCGCAGTTCATCGGCCGCAACTACGATCAGGACGAAGCCTATCGCCTCAGCTTTCAGCAATGGGTCAACCAGTTGTGGCAAGACAAGGACGCCGAACTGGCGCGCCTGCATCGGCAGTTCGCCGACCGTCGATAGTCGCGACAACCCGCCGGTTTAATGCGCCAATGCCGCTCGCCTGGCTTGAATGAACGGCATTGGGCCTAAGCCACGGGCTTGTTACCCAGGGGCAAGGCGGCCCAGTCCAGTTGCGCCGGCAACCGCTGCGCGTCCGCCGCCGGCAACCCCGGCGCGACCAGAAAGCCCTGCATGATGGCGCATCCATGTGCCACCAGCCAATCGCGCTGAGCCAGGGTTTCCACCCCCTCGGCGATGACCTCCAGCCCCAGATTGCGCCCCAGATCGATGATGGTGCTGACCACCGCCGCATCGCGCGGCGAGTCGAGCATATTGGCGATGAACAGCCGATCGATCTTCAGCGTATCCAGCTCGAAATGGCGCAGATAGGCCAGCGACGAATAGCCGGTGCCGAAGTCGTCGATGGCAATCTTCACACCCAGCAGGCGCAATTGGCGCAACTGCTCCCGGGTGATGTCCAGGTCTTGCATCAAGGCACTCTCGGTCACCTCCACCTCCAGCTGCGCCGGGTTGAGCTGCCGTTGCTCCAGGATCCGCTGCAAATCATCGACCAATTTCGGCATGCCGAACTGCACCGGGCTGACGTTCAGGCTGAGTACCAGGTCATCGGCAAAGTACTGACTCATGCCGATATGCTGCTCGATGCCCTTGTTAAAGATCCAGTCGCCCAGGCGGTTGATCAGGCGGGTTTCCTCCAGCAACGGGATGAACACATTGGGCGCGACGGTGCCGGCAACCTTGTGCTGCCAGCGCAACAGGGCCTCGAAGCCGCGCAGGCGGCCGCTCTCGAGGTAGACCTGCGGCTGATAGACCAGGAAGAAGTCCTCCTGCTCGATGGCCGAACGCATACTTTCTTCCAGCATCAGCCGCGAGCGTGCCCGGCCGTTCATTTCCGGGGAGAAGAAACGGTATTGCTGACGGCCGGCCCGCTTGGCTTCGTACATGGCCATGTCCGCAGCACGCAACAGCCCATCGACGGTTTGCCCGCAGTCGGGATAACAGGCAATACCGACACTGGCACCAACGGTTACCTCGGTACCGTTGAGACTCTGTCGGACGGAGACCTGTTCGATCAGCTTCTCGGCCACCCGCGCTGCATCTTCGGGATGACCGAGGCTGTCGAATATCGCGATGAACTCGTCGCCGCCCATACGGGCCAAGGTGTCATAGGGCCGCAGGCAGGCTTTGAGCTGCTCGGCAACCCGCCGCAGGAGTAGATCGCCGGTGCCGTGGCCGAGCGAATCGTTGATCCGCTTGAAACCGTCCAGGTCAAGGTAGAGCACCGCCAGGCCCTGACCGCTGCGTTCGGTGCGCGAGATCGCCGCTTCCAGCGCCTGCTGGAAACCACGCCGATTAAGCAGACCGGTCAAGGCATCGGTGACCGCCAGAGACTCCAGCTGAGCGTGCAGGTTGCGCACCACCGACATGTCCAGGACAAGCACCACCATGGCACGCTGCTCACCGGGTAACGGCGAACAGGACAGCGCCACGGGTACGCTCTCCCCGCTCAGGGTGCGCAGGCTTGCCTCATGCAGCCGGTAGCTCTCGTTGCGCTGCCAATGCCGGTAGAACTCCGACATCTGCCATTCGCCGTCGCCCTCGGGGGCAAGCAGGTGGCTCAGCATGGCGCTGCCTTGCAGCTCGGCGAGCGAGCAGCTGAGCATCTGGGCCATGGTCGGATTGGCAAAACGGATCAAACCATCTTCGCCGACCACCATGATGCCCTCGGCGGCATTATCCAGTACCGAGGCATTAAAGGCCCGGGCGCTGTCCAGTTGCCGGGTCAGCTGCAACAGCTCACTGCGATTGCGTTCATGGTCGAGCAACGAGTGGATCTTGCGCCGCAACACCTCGGGATCGAAGGGCTTCAACATGAAGTCCACTGCGCCGCTGGCATAGCCCTCGAGCACGGCATCTTCGGTCTGGGCGATGGCCGAGACGAAAATAATCGGGATGAAGCGCGTGCGTGGATTGCCGCGCATCAGCCGCGCCACCTCGAAGCCGTCCATGTGCGGCATCTGCACATCCAGCAGCACCAGCCCCACGTCCTCATCCAGCAGACACTGCAAGGCAGCCTCGCCGGAATCGACGCAACGCAACAGCCAGCCACCACCATCGAGCAGAACCTCCATGGCCTCCAGATTATCCGGGCGATCATCCACGACCAGCAGTGTTTGCCTGATGCGTTCTTCCCTAAGCAGTGCCTGTACCATACGCCCTCCCGCGCCCCTGGTGACGCCTGAATCGAGTTGCCGCAGCAGGCGTACCTATCACGCCGGCGACACCCTGCTATGGCCTTGCCACGTCAAACCCTGACTGGCCATAGCTCAGGGTAGAACACTACGCAACGGGTCGTTCTGTCCATCCGTCTTGGGCAGCCAGCGCGCCAGCATGCTGAACAGCTCATCGCGGCTGACCGGTTTGGCCAGATAATCATCGGCCCCTGCATCCAGGCATTTCTCCCGGTCACCCTTCATCGCATGGGCGGTCAAGGCAATGATCGGGATCGTGCACCGATGTTCCTGCTTGAGCAGTCGGATTGCGGTATAGCCATCCATGTTGGGCATGGCGATATCCATCAGGATCAAGTCGAAGGAGCCGCTCTGATAGCGGGCGATGGCCTCCACACCGTCCTTGGCTGCCCTGACCCTGAGTCCGGCATCGTCAAGCAGGGCGGTCAGGGCATAGACATTGCGCACATCGTCATCGACCAGCAGCACCCGCCGCCCATCCAGCGAACGGCCCACCTGATCGGCAGGCACGGCGAAGGCTTGCACCGGGTCGCGCACGCTGCCAAGAAAGCCCTGCACGGCAAGGCTCAGCACCTGCAGATCGTCGCCTTCTTTGCGCACCACCACCGCGCTATAGTGCCTGAGCCGCTGCAACGCCTGCTGGGTGACATCCACCCCGGTATTGATCACCACCCGCGTGCCATTCCGCGGACGCAGGCGATCGAGGCTCTCGAGCAGATCGAAGCCATCCTGATCAGGCAAATCGAGATCGATCACCAGGACGGAGAAATGCCGCTCGGCATAAGCCCGACGAGCGTCTGCGGCACTGGCGCTGGTGACCACGTCAAAACCCAGTTGCTGCAGATAGCCGCGGTAGAACTCACGCTCGACCTCGACGTCCTCAACCAGCAAAAGCGCTGGACCCGGTGCCTGATCGGCCTGCTGCAGATCGATGAAAACCTGCTCGAGATCCACGCGATCGATGGGTTTGACCAGATAGCGCGTGCCGTCATCGTTCCAACCGGGCGGTTGCGGCACACAGGAAATGATGTGCACGGGAATATCGCGATGGCTGACCTGGCCACGCAAGCGGCGAAACAATTGCCAGCCACTGATGTCCGGCAACAGGATATCCAGAATCACCGCACTGAAGCGTTCGTGTTGCAACAGATGGAGCGCTTGCACACCCGTACGGCAATGCACGCAGGAAAAGCCATGGGCATGCGCCTCGTCGATGATCACCATGGCGAAATCGGCGTCATCCTCGACGATCAGCACTGCCGGACCTGCACCGCTGCGCTGTGGCCCGTGCTCCTCCGGCTCGCCCTGGATTACCACCTGCACCGGCACAGGCACCGGCACCGGCACGTGCACGGTAAAGCAGGAGCCCTGCCCCGGCGTGCTTTGCAGGCTGACCTCGCCGTCCAGGGCCTGCGCCAGTTTGCGGGTGATGGCCAACCCCAGGCCGGTGCCGCCGAAGCGACGACTGGTGGAACCGTCGATCTGCTGAAAGGCCTGAAATATCTGCTCGTGATGCTCGGGCGCGATACCGATGCCAGTATCGCGCACGCTGAAGTTCAACTGCACACGCCCATCGTCACGCCCATCGGGCTCACAGGCGACCGTCAGGTTCACCTCGCCCCGCTCGGTGAATTTCAAGGAATTGGACAGCAGGTTGCGCAGGATCTGATGCAGGCGCGCCCGGTCGCTGTGGATATCTCGCGGCACCCCGGGCTCGAGCTGGGTACGCAGTTGCAGCCCCTTGAGCTCGGCCAGTGGACGCATGCTGGCATCCAGCTCCACCAGCATTTCCTGCACGTTCAGTGACTCCAGCTTGATCTGCATGCGCCCGGACTCGACCTTGGCCAGGTCCAGCACACTGTTGATCAACTGCAGCAGATCGCTGCCGGCACGGTGCACGATATCGGCATGTCTGGCCTGTTTGCTCGTCAGGTTACCGGCACTGTTCAGCCGCAGCTGGTCGCTGAGAATGAGGATGCTGTTGAGCGGCGTCCGCAGCTCGTGGGACATGTTGGCGAGGAACTCCGACTTGTAGCGGTTGGCCAGGATCAGTTGCTCGGCCTGGTCGCGCAGCCGCTGCTCGGCGGCCTTGCGCTCGCTGATATCGATGATCACCGCCTGCACCAGGGTCTCCTCGCCGCTGCGGATCGGCGACAGCCCCACTTCGAGGGGGATCAGGCGACCATCGCGGTGCTGGCCGAACAGGTCACGGTTGTTGCCCATGCGCCGCGGTTCGGGATTGTCCTGATAGCCGCGGCGAAACGCCATGTGACCGTGGCGCAGATCCATGGGCAGGAGCATCTCCACCGGCTGACCCAGCAACTCCTGACGGGCGTGGCCGAACATCTGCTCGGTCTGTTGGTTGACCATGCTGATCAGCCCCTCGCTGTCGACCAGGACGATGGCATTCGGCGAGGCCTCGACCACCAGACGGAAACGCTGCTCGGCGGCCTTGCGCTCGCTGATATCGATGATCACCGCCTGCACCCAGCTCTCCTGGCCACTGCGCAGCGGCGACAGCCCCACCTCCAGCGGAATCAGGCGGCCGTCGCGGTGCTGGCCGAACAACTCGCGGTTGTTGCCCATGCGCCGCGGTTCGGGGTTGTCCTGATAGCCACGGCGAAACGCCGTGTGACCGTGGCGCAGATCCATGGGCAGGAGCATCTCCACCGGCTGACCCAACAACTCCTGACGGGCGTGGCCGAACATCTGCTCGGTCTGTTGGTTGACCATGCTGATCAGCCCCTGGCTGTCGACCAGGACGATGGCATTCGGCGAGGCCTCGACCACCAGGCGGAAACGCTGCTCGGCGGCCTTGCGCTCGCTGATATCGATGATCACCGCCTGCACCAGGGTCTCCTCGCCGCTGCGGATCGGCGACAGCCCCACTTCGAGGGGAATCAGGCGACCATCGCGGTGCTGGCCGAACAGGTCGCGGTTGTTGCCCATACGCCGTGGTTCGGGGTTGTCCTGATAGCCGCGGCGCAAGTCTACGTGCCCCTCGCGCTGATCCCTGGGCAGCAATTTTTCTACCGTTTGGTCGAGCAGCTCCTGGCGCTCGTAGCCGAACATCAGCTCGGTCTGCCGGTTGACCATGGCGATTCGACCCTTGCTGTCGACCAGAACGATCGCATTGGGCGAGGCCTCGACCACCAGACGGAAGCGCTCTTCGGCGCCCTTGCGCGCCCTGAGGTCAATCAGATTGAGCAAGTAGCTGGCTCCACCGGACACCGCCAACACACTCAGGCTCAGCGTCACCGGAATACGCTCGCCACTGGCGCGGCGCGCCTCGTAATCATTGGCCAGCATCGGCGTATCGGTCTCGTCGAGCAGTTCGCCGAGCTGGTCGATCATCGGCAGGAAACGCCGTACCCGCTCACCGACCAGCGTCTCGGGCGCACAGTCGAGCAACTCGGCCGCGCGTTGGTTGGCCATCTCGATCTGCCCTTCGGCAGTGCACAACAGGGTCGCGACTGGCAGGCGCTCGATCAGCAGGCGAAAACGCTCTTCACGCTCGCTCAACTGCTCGGTGGCCACTCGGCTGGCATACAGCTCGCGCTCGCGCAGATACAGATAACCGCCGACCAAGAACGCCAGCAAGCTGGCGGCGGCCAAGCCCATCCACAGGCTGAAGCTCATGCTCTGGCTGCTGACCGAGGTCGTTTCGTACTGGGCCGTGCCAGCCACTTCCAGCTGCCAGGTACGGCCGTAGAGGTCCAGCGCCATGGTCCGCCGGAAGTGCGGCTCGAACGCGGCAGACTGCTCCTCGTTGCCACCCAGCACCAGGGGACCGGTGGCCTGCAGATCCTTGATGGTGATATCGAACAGGCGACTCTGCGCCCCAAGAATCCCCGCCATCAGCTCCTTGATGCGAAAAGCGCCATAGACGAAGCCAAACAAGGCAGCACGACGTTCCTCTGCGCTGCTCACGGGCATCCCCGGGCGAAACACCGGCAGGTACAACAGCACACCACCCTGGGCGTCCGCCTCGGTTTCCTGACGCAGGATAAGCTGTGCGCTGAGCGTTACATCGCCGCTGCTACGAGCCTGCTCGATGGCCGCCCGCCGCGTCGGCTCGCTGAGCATGTCATAGCCCAGCGCCCGCCGATTGCGCAAATCGAACGGGCTGATGTAGTCGATCAGCACGTACTCATCGCGCGAACCAGGCGGAAACAGGCGATAGTCCAAGCGCCCGTCGACCTGCACGTCGGTCAGGAAGTCATCGAGCCGGCTCTGTTCGACATGCCGCGCCCAACCCAATGCCATGATGCCGGGATAGCGATCCTGCAGGCGCAGCTGCTCGACAGCCCTGTCCCAGTGTTCAAGGGCGACCTGTTCACTGCCGATCATCAACCCGGAAATGCCGCGCAAGACCATTTCGTAGGCACGCATGCGGGAGAGCACACGCTGCTCGATATCCTGTACTTCGAGCTGAAAGCGCTGCTGGCTGGCTTCCCGGTTACGGGTTTCGAGCGATTGCCATTGCCAGACGACGCCTCCCCCAAGGCCGAGTAGCAGCACCAAGGTCACCCAGACTGCCAGATGCTTGCGTGGAACTGAGCGATACCTGTCGTCCATGAACTCTCCTGAGCCGCTCTCCGCTGGGCAGGCATACAACAGCCACACTACTGGCTATCGGCAAGCCCTCAAAGCATTTTAGTCAGGGTTTTAATGTCCGGCCTTTTGCCAACGGGGAGTCGACAGACGGCAGAAAGGCCCCGATTTTACTGGGGCCTTTCTCGATACGGCGGGAAATCAGCGCAGCTTTACATGGGACGCAGGTTGATCTCGACCCGACGATTCTGCGCGCGGCCGGCTTCGCTGGCGTTGCTGGCAATAGGCTGGCTCGGCCCGGCACCGTAGGCTGAAATGCGTGCCGGCGAAATGCCGTTGCTCGTCAGGTAGGAGGCGACACTTTGCGCCCGGCGATTCGACAGGTTCTGATTCAGTTCCAGCGAACCGGTGCTGTCGGTGTGGCCAACGATGTCGATACCGTTCTTGTCGAACTCGTTGAAGACCTTGACCAGAGAATTGAGGGTCGGGTAGAAGCCGCTGGAAAGATCCGACGAGTTGCTGGCGAAGGTGATATTGCCCGGCATGATCAACTTCAGGTCATCGCCATTGCGCTGCACCTGCACACCAGTGCCTTGCAGGGTCTCGCGCAACTTGGCTTCTTGAGTATCAGCGTAGTAACCATAGCCGCCGCCTGCGGCGCCGCCCACTGCCGCGCCGATCAATGCGCCTTTGGCCCGGTCTTTCTTGCTCGAAGTGGCGGCACCAATCACCGCGCCGGTTACAGCACCAATACCGCCGTAGATCCCGGCTTTACCGGCTTCACGTTCGCCGGTGTAAGGATTGGTGGTACAGCCAGCCAAGAGGGTAATGCCAACTGCTGCGAATGCCAGATTGCGCCATGTAGTCATCGTTATTCCTTTATTTTTCGTGTTGTGACAGATCTTCATCGGGTGTTTGAACCTGAATCGGACCTTAAGTTCCGCTCCAGCTTAGCAAGATCCGCCACAATGAATTGCCAATCATGCCCGCACGAATGGGTTCTCGCGCATTTCATCGCCCAAACGCGTCTGCGCCCCGTGCCCGGTAATCACGGTGGCGTCCTCGTCCAGGCTATACAGGCGTCGCTTGATCGAACGTTCGATTGTCGGGTAATCGCCGCCCCACAGATCGGTACGGCCGATGCCACGCTTGAACAGGGTGTCGCCGGCGATCAGCAACTTGTCCTCGGGGAACCAGAAGCTCATCGAACCCGGCGTATGCCCTGGTGTGTGCAGCGCCACCCCGCAACCGCAGTCCAGCGCCTGATCGTCGACCAACCACTGATCCGGCGCGGGCACCGGCACATAGGGCACGCCGAACATGCGGCATTGCATCTCCAGGCCGTCCCAGAGGAACTGATCGTCCTTGTGCAGGTGCAGGGTCGCGCCGGTCTTCTCCTTCATCTGCCCGGAAGCGAGGAAGTGATCCAGATGGGCATGGGTGTGAATGATGCTGACCACCTTGAGGCCATGGGCCTCCAGACGCGCCATGATCAGTTCCGGATTGCCACCCGGATCGACCACGATGGCCTTCTTGGTCACCGGGTCGCCGATGATCGTGCAGTTGCACTGCAACGGCCCGACGGGGAAGGTTTCGTGGATTAGCGCGGTCGGCGCGGTAGTGCTCATGGTTTATCCCTCGGTGCGGTAATCACTGGGTAGCTTACCCCTGCATTTCTTCAAGACGCGACGGAAATTGAATGGATCACCGGGCCCGGCAAACGGGCAATCGCACAGGCCCGGCCCGGGACGCTCAGGGGTCTAGCCGGTCCGGTGTCACTCCACGAGCGGTGCACCTTCAGCCACGCAGCGCACGGCCCGCTTGCGCTGGTCGACCAGCACACCACTGAGGCCTTTCTGTTCCAGGTCGAACAGCACCACGACGCCGTCGATGCACTGTGCCACCTGATTGGCCGGCTTGAGCGAGACCTTGTAGTCCTCGCCGGGAACGGTCTTGAGCATGGTGTAGTCGGAGAGCAGCAAGGCATCCTCCGGCTGGGCGATGTGCAGGTAGCCGTAGTAGCTGAGGGCGGCCACAGTGACGCAGATGCTGGCGATGCCGGTGAGGATCAGGGGGATGGGGTTCAGTTCGCTCATTCTGGATTCTCGAGGTTGGAAATGTCAGCCGAAGGATGCCGCTCGACGAAACCACGCGGGTCGCTCATGAACAACAGCATCAGTTGCCGCCAGGCCGGGTCGGCAAAGGTCTGCACATGGCCGCCGCGGGTCGGCTGGAACGCCCGTGGCGGCCGCGCAGCTTGATACAAGCGCAGGCCGTTGGAAAGAGGCACCAGCGGATCGTCGACACTGTGATAGATCAATAGCGGCAACCCTTCGAGCCGCGGCATGGCATGGATGGCGCTATCGGCATCCGGCACCAGCCGACTCAACGGCACCTGCAGTGGCCAGCTCAGCCAGGTACGACGCAGGATATCGCGGGCGACCTCACGGTAACTGGCCGGCACACCATCGAGGATCAGCGCGCTCAAGCCTGCACGCCGCTGCGGCTGCGCGGCCAGATAATGCGCGGCCAGGGCGCCACCCAGGCTCTGACCAAGAACGAACAGCGGCCGACCCTGCACCTCGCCCGCCTGTTCCAGCCAGGCGAAGGCGGCGTCGATATCCCGATACACCGCCGGCAGGCTCGGCGAGCCCTCGGACAGGCCGTAACCGCGGTAATCCAGCAGCAGCACTTGATAGCCCTGGGCCGGCAGCCAGAAACTGCCGCCGAGGTGGCTGGCCAGGTTGCCGCCGTTGCCATGCAGATGCAGCACCGTGCCCTTGGGCGCGCCGCCGGCCTTGGCCGGCAGCCACCAGGCATGCAGGCGGGTGCCATCGGCCGCGCGCAGGTGCAGATCGCGGTAGTCCAACTGCAACAGTGCCGGGGTGTACGGCAGGCCCCGCTCGGGGTAGAACAGCATCCCGCTGCAGCCTTGCAGCCAGATGGCCAACCCCAGCAGCAGCCAGCCGCGCATCATTTACCGCCGGCGCGCACTTCCTCGCGTGCCTTGAAGGTCGCCTCATAGACGCGTTCGGCCAGGCGCGAGAACGGCAGGCTCTGTACCCAGACCGTACCCGTGCCCTTGAGGGTTGCGAGGACGATGCCTTCGCCGCCGAACAGCATGCTTTTCAGCCCGCCGGCCAGGGCGATGTCGTAATCGATACCGCTGGTGAAGGCCACCAGGCAACCGGTGTCGAGGCGCAGGGTCTGGTTGTTCAGCTCCTTGCGGATCACCGTGCCGCCGGCGTGCACGAAGGCCAGGCCGTCGCCTTCGAGCTTTTGCAGGATGAAGCCTTCGCCGCCGAAGAAACCGGCGCCCAGGCGCTTGTTGAAGCTGATACCGACAGCCGTACCGTAGGCGGCGCAGAGAAAGGCGTCCTTCTGGCAGATCAGGCTGCCGCCGTGCTCGGCCAGCGGGATCGGCACCACGGTGCCCGGATAGGGCGCGGCAAAGGCGACCCGCGCCTGGGTTTTGCCGGCGTTGGAGAAGTGCGTCATGAACAGCGACTCGCCGGTGAGCATGCGCTTGCCGACACTCCACAACTTGCCCAGAACGCCGCTCGCCGCGCCATCGCCCATGCGCGTTTCGAAGCGCACACCCTCGGTCATGTAATTCATCACCCCGGCTTCGGCGATCACCGTCTCACCGGGATCGAGGATGATTTCCACACTCTGCGCCGAGGCGCCGAGGATTTCGTAGTCGAGGTGGTGGCTGGGCATGCGGGACTCCTGGCAGTTCGAACTGGACCTTTCCCGGATTGCACCCGGGCGACGTGAGCTGTGCAGGGTAGATCGGGGCGCGTAGCTGACGCCTTGTTCATCCACCATCGTCGTTGGTGGATGGGTAAAGCGTCATCCACCCTACGATGCCGCAGATCTTGCGCAGCTTTACAGGATATTCGAGTAGTCGGCTTCGATCCGGTCGAGACTCAGGTGATTGAGGAAGTTGGAGAAGCACATCCAGGCCGACAGGGCATTGAGATCCTGGAACTGCTGCGGCAGGTACTTGGGCGGCTGCACCAGGCCTTCGTCCACCAGTTTGCGCAGGGTGCGCATGTCTTCCAGGGTGGTCTTGCCGCAGAACAGCAAGGGGATCTGCTCCAGCTTGCCCTTGCGCACGGCCAGCTGGATGTAGTTGTAGATCATGATGAAGCCCTTGAGGTAGGACAGGTCCTTGGTGAAGGGCAGGCCTTGCGGCACCGAGCCGCGGAACACCCGGTTGGCGTTGCTGTAACCATCCTCGAGGCTGTAGCCCTGGTCGCGGAAGAAGCCGAACACCTGGAGAAAATCCGCGCCCTCCTCGGCCATGTGAATGGCGCGAGTGCGGTTGGTGAGTTTGCGCAGGCGGGTCGGGTAGGAGGCGAAGGTGATGACCTCCATCAGAATCGCCAGACCTTCCTGGGTCACGGTGGAGGATGGCGGCCCCTTGGACAGGAAGGTGCAGATAGGCTGGTTCAAGCCATTCAGGGTGGTGCCGACATGCACCAGCCCCTCGTGCACTTCCAGGGCCCGCACGTCGCGCTCGTTGAACATCGCGTCGCTGCGAATCTTGATGTAGTCGGCACCCGCCGCCGCATCGGCGAGAATGCCGTCGGACTCGAACACCCGGATGGTGCTCTCCGCTTCGCCGAACACCTTGTTCAGGCGGCTCTGCAGCAGGTTTACCGCGGTCGTGGCATCGAGGGTTTTCGCCTCGTCCTTGAGGTCGCCGCGGTCGGCGATGTTGTTCAGGTAGTCGGAGAGCATCAGGCCCAGGTCGGCCAGGGTCGGGTCGCCGGCGTGGAAGGCATCGGAGGCGGCGCCGTAGAGATCCTGGGAGATCAGGCCGAAGTCGGTGGTGCCGCGCGCCTCGAGCATGCGGATGACCATGCGGTATTCGCGGCACATGCGCCGCATGATCTGCCCGACCGGGTTGAACTGACCGAGCTGGCGGGTGACATCGCGCTCGATGTTCTGGAACTCGAGCTTTTTCGCGCTGGAGTCGAAGCCCAGTGGCCGGCTCAGGTAGTAGGCCTGATCGACCGCCGGCAGCGCCTTGCCCTTGGCCTTGAGAAAGCCCTCGCGAACACTGTCGTCCCACTTCACCGCATCCAGGATGCGAATCGGGATCTGCGCCTCGACGATCCGCTCGGATAACGCCCGCACGATCAGTTGATAGTCGTCCAACCCGCTGTGACTGGTCATCGTTCCCTCATGGTTGCTGACAATAACTATGGACCGACACGCTGATAGCGCGCGACCTCGATAAAGACATCCGAATTGGCCTGGTCATCGAGGTAGGCGAATACCACGTCCAGCGGGCTGCTGATCAATACCCCCGCACCCTGCGGCGTATCGACGGGCTTGCCTTGCATCCGGCCCGCCTCGAGTTCCTGCAAGACGCGATCGACATCGAGGTTGTAGATCACCAGCTCATTGTCGCTGGTCAGCTCGAAGCCGGCGATGGCGAAGTTGCCGCCCAGGCTTTCCGGCAGACCGGCCGACAGGTACCAGCGCCGGCCATGATGGGCCACGGTGAAGCCATACTTTTCCAGGCTCTCGAGGTTGTCCGGGCTGCCCTCGTAGGCTCTCGCCTCGTAGAGGCTGGGGCCGGCACGGGTGATATCCAGGTAACGCCACTCGCCCCATTCGTCCTTGCGCGACCATTCGCCGAGCAACGGGATGGGCGCCGCCTCGTTGGCCGGGATCGGCTCGTTGAAGGTCACCAGACAGCCGTTCAACAGCAGGCAGGACAAGGCGATCACTGCGCGCCAGGCGTTCATTTGGCCAGGTACCCATTGACTGACGCCAACAGGCCTGAGCGTAAGGCGCTATCAGCAGGCGCGACCGGGCGGCGCTGCGTATGAGCCATGAAATTCGCGGGATCGGGATAAAAGCCAGGTGTCCTCTGCGCGCCTGCAAATGCACTAACAGGCCGTTGAAAAACGTAGGCGAGGCAGGCAATGCCGTTTTTAACGCCCCTTTCTTTTATCAAAAGGGGCCAACGCAGGTAGTTTTTCAACAGCCTGCTAGCAGTGATGTCACAGGTAACGGATACATCGCCTTTCATTTCGCTCTCCTTGTGAATACGGTTCGACCGCGCCGGCAGGTATCCCTCGAGGCGCCCGCAGGTGGCCTCGCACGACTCAGAGCGCCAACACTACATGCATATAACGTTTGAGAATGGCCAACATGTCGTCATTCTCCAATTGCTCGACCCCATCGAGCAGGCCCTGATACTCCATCCAGCCGATAATCGCCGTCAACAGCTTGGCATCCTGCTCCGGCTGTCGCGAACCCAGCACCTGGCAAAACTGGCTGACGCCCTGCAAGAGAATCTGCCGGTGGGCCCGCACCAGTTCGTGCAAACGCGGATTGAGCAAGGCTTCCTGCTCGAGGGCCTGTTCGGCGAGCAGATGCTCGCGACGGTTGAGCAGTTGATCGCGCACATACTCCAGCGCCAGGTGGGCGATCTCGTCGGCCACTTGCTGGCGTGCCTGCACGCTGCCGTCGAGCGCGCCGACCAACGCCTGCAACTGGCTCTGGGTGCTGCTCCAGAATTTGGCCATGTAGGCGGCGCTGCGCTCGACGAACAGGGCGAAGGTATCGGTGATCAGGTCATCGATATCCTTGAAGTAATAGGTGGTGGCAGACAGCGGCACCCCGGCTGCGGCGGCTACCGCGCGATGGCGCACGGCACGCACGCCGTCGCGCACGATGATGGCCAAGGCCGCATCGAGAATCGCCTGACGCCGCTGCTCGCTGCCCTTGCGGCTGGCCTTGCGCCCCCGGTACTGGACACTCAGGGCAACGGCATTGGCCACACTTGTGGCGTTATCTGGGGTGGAAGTGGAGCTCACGGCTGGACAGTCCTCGCGCACACTAAAAACAGCGATATACCCTGTTAGGCAGTATTGCGCAGAATAAATCCGCCGCCAGACAACAAAAAGCCGCCCGAGGGCGGCTTGGGGTCATGCCTGCGGGCGCATGTGCGGGAAGAGGATCACGTCGCGGATCGACGGCGCATTGGTCAGCAGCATCACCAGGCGGTCGATGCCGATGCCTTCGCCGGCAGTCGGCGGCATGCCGTATTCCAGGGCGCGGACGAAATCGGCGTCGAAATGCATGGCTTCGTCGTCGCCGGCGTCCTTGTCGGCCACCTGGGCGTGGAAACGTTCGGCCTGGTCTTCCGCGTCGTTCAACTCGGAATAGGCGTTGGCGATTTCACGGCCACCGATAAACAGCTCGAAGCGGTCGGTGACGCTCGGGTCCTGGTCGTTACGCCGGGCCAGCGGCGAGACTTCGAACGGGTACTGGGTGATGAAGTGCGGCTGCTCCAGCTTGTGCTCGACCAGCTCCTCGAAAATCATTACCTGCAGCTTGCCCAGGCCTTCGAAACCCAGCACCTTGGCGCCGGCCTGCTTGGCGATGGCGCGGGCCTTGTCGATGTCCTGCAGATCGGCAGCAGATATTTCCGGGTTGTATTCGAGGATCGAGTCGAACACCGACAGACGCACGAAGGGCTCGCCGAAGTGGAACAGCTTGTCGCCGTAGGGCACGTCGGTGGAACCCAGCACCAGCTGCGCCAGCTCGCGGAACAGCTCCTCGGTCAGGTCCATCATGTCTTCGTAGTCAGCGTAGGCCTGGTAGAACTCGAGCATGGTGAACTCGGGGTTGTGCCGGGTCGAGACGCCTTCGTTACGGAAGTTGCGGTTGATCTCGAAGACCCGCTCGAAGCCGCCGACCACCAGGCGCTTGAGGTACAGCTCGGGGGCGATGCGCAGGAACATCTGCATGTCCAGGGCGTTGTGGTGGGTCTCGAACGGTTTGGCCGCCGCGCCGCCGGGGATGCTCTGCAGCATCGGCGTTTCCACTTCGAGGAAGTCGCGCTGCATCAGGAAGCTGCGGATATGGGCGATCACCTGGGAGCGCACGCGGAAGGTCTCGCGCACCTCCTCGTTGACCATCAGGTCGACGTAGCGCTGGCGGTAGCGCTGTTCGGTGTCGGTCAGGCCGTGGTGCTTGTCCGGCAGCGGGCGCAGCGACTTGGTCAGCAGGCGCACGTCGGTCATCTCGACGTACAGGTCGCCCTTGCCGGAACGCGCCAGGGTGCCAACGGCGGCGATGATGTCGCCCAGGTCCCAGTGCTTGATCTCGGCGAGTTTTTCTTCCGGCAGGGTCTTGCGGTTGACGTAGACCTGGATGCGCCCGCTCATGTCCTGGATGACCATGAAGGCGCCGCGGTTGAGCATGATGCGACCGGCCACCTTGACCGGGATGGCGGCTTCGGCCAGCTCTTCCTTGGTCCTGTCGACGTACTGTTTCTGCAAGTCCGCGCAGTAGCTGTCGCGGCGGAAGTCGTTCGGGAAGGCATTACCCAGCTCACGCGCGGCGGCAAGTTTTTCCTTGCGCAGGGCGATCAGCTTGTTTTCTTCCTGTTGCAGTTCGTGGTGGTCGAGTTGTTGGTCGCTCATGGTCTTTTCTATCTGCCTGACGTGTAGTGCGATCTGGGTAGGATTGGGGTTTCGGGTTTACAGCCCCTGTTTCAGGCTGGCCACCAGGTACTCGTCGATATCACCGTCGAGCACGTTGACGCAGTCGCTGCGCTCGACGTTGGTGCGCAGATCCTTGATCCGCGACTGGTCGAGCACGTAGGAACGAATCTGATGGCCCCAACCGATATCCGACTTGCTGTCTTCCAGCACCTGGGAGGCGGCGTTGCGCTTCTGCACTTCCTGCTCGTACAGGCGCGCGCGCAACATCTTCATCGCGGTGTCTTTGTTGGCGTGCTGGGAGCGTTCGTTCTGGCAGCAGACCACGGTGTTGCTCGGTACGTGGGTAATCCGCACCGCCGAGTCGGTGGTGTTGACGTGCTGACCGCCGGCCCCGGAGGAGCGGTAGGTGTCGATGCGCAGGTCCGACGGGTTGATCTCGATCTCGATGTTGTCGTCGATTTCCGGCGAGACGAACACCGCGGTGAACGAGGTGTGGCGACGGTTGCCGGAGTCGAACGGGCTCTTGCGCACCAGGCGGTGCACGCCGATCTCGGTGCGCAGCCAGCCGAAGGCGTACTCGCCCTTGATATGCACGGTGGCGCCCTTGATCCCGGCGACTTCGCCGGCGGACAGCTCCATGATGGTGGCATCGAAGCCGCGCTTGTCGGCCCAGCGCAGGTACATGCGCAGCAGCATGTTGGCCCAGTCCTGGGCCTCGGTGCCGCCGGAGCCGGCCTGGATGTCCAGGTAGGCGTTGTTGGCGTCCATCTCGCCGCTGAACATGCGGCGGAATTCCATCTTCTCGAGGATGTCGCGCAGGCGCTCGACCTCGGCCGCGACATCGTCGACGGCGCCCTGGTCTTCCTCTTCGGCGGCCATCTGCAGCAGGTCGCGGGAGTCGACCAGGCTGCCGTCGAGGTCGTCGATGGTGTCGACGATCAACGCCAGGGCGGCACGCTCACGCCCCAGGTTCTGGGCGTATTCGGGGTTGTTCCAGACGTTCGGGTCTTCGAGTTCGCGGTTTACTTCGACCAGCCGATCATGCTTGTGATCGTAGTCAAAGATACCCCCGAATAGTCTGGGTGCGCTCGGAGAGGTCCTTGATGCTGTTCAGGATCGGGTTGATTTCCATGGCTGGCGGCACTCGCAGGTGAAACTTTCGGAAAAGCCGGCGAGTATACCGTAATCACGGTGGCTCTGGCAGCCCGCAAGCGGCCGTGATTGGCCGGGCGGCAGACCAGCGGGCGTTCAGCCGGCAACGCCCTCGGCCTGCGACGGTGCCAGGGCGACCGCCGGCTCCGACCGGTGCGGCGATTCGAGAATCAACTGCGCGGCTTTCTCGGCGATCATCAGCACCGGCGAACAGGTGTTGCCTGAGACGATGCTCGGCATCACCGAGGCATCGGCGATGCGCAGCCCCGGCACGCCGTGCACGCGCAGTTGCGCATCGACCACCGCATCGCGCCCCTGGCCCATCTTGCAGGTGCCGACCGGGTGGAAAATCGTCGTACCGATCTCCCCCGCCGCCCGCTGCAGATCCTCCTCACTCCGGTAACTCGGCCCCGGCTTGTATTCCTCGGGCTTGAACGCCGCCAGCGCCGGCGCGGCGACGATGCGCCGGGTCAGGCGGATGGCATCGGCGGCCACCCGCAGGTCGCGTTCGTCACTCAGGTAATTGGGCTGGATCAACGGCGCCTGCGCAGCCTCCAGCGAACGGATCTCGACCTTGCCGCGGCTGTGCGGGCGCAGGTTGCACACCGAGGCGGTGAAGGCCGGAAAGCCATGCAGCGGCTCGCCGAAACGCTCCAGCGACAGCGGCTGCACGTGATATTGCAGGTTGGCCGAGGGCTGTTCGGCACTGGAACGGGCGAACGCGCCCAACTGGCTCGGCGCCATGGCCAGCGGGCCGCTGCGCTTGAGCAGGTACTCCAGGCCCATGCCCAGCTTGCCCCACAGGCTGCCGGCGACCTGGTTGAGGGTCGGCACGCCGCTGACCTTGTAGATCAGGCGCAGCTGCAGGTGGTCCTGCAGGTTCTCGCCCACGCCGGCCAGCTCGTGCTGCACGCCGATGCCCAGGCGCTGCAATAACGGCCGCGGGCCAATGCCCGAGCGCTGCAGCAGGGCCGGCGTGCCGATCGAGCCGGCACACAGGATGATCTCGCGGCGCGCCCGGATCACCCGCTCGCGCCCCTGCCAGCGCAGACTCAGCGCCTCGGCACGGCCCTCGACGAGCAGCACCCGCTGCACCTCGGCATCGGTCAAGACGCGCAGATTGGGGCGCTGGCGAATATCGCGGAGGAAGGCCTTCGCCGCATTCCAGCGCACCCCGCGGCGCTGGTTGACCTGGAAATAGCTGCAGCCCTCGTTATCGCCCGCGTTGAAATCCTCGATGCTGGCGATGCCGCTCTGCCCGGCGGCCTGACGGAAGGCCTCCAGCACCTGCCAGGACAGGCGCTGGCGCTCGACCCGCCACTCGCCCGCCGCTCCGTGCACCTCGCTGCTGCCGGCAAAATGGTTCTCCGTGCGCCTGAACAGCGGCAGGACATCGTCCCAGGCCCAGCCGGGATTGCCGGCCGCCGCCCAAGCATCGTAGTCGCGGGCCTGGCCGCGCATGTAGATCATGCCGTTGATCGACGAGCTGCCACCCAGCACCCGGCCACGCGGGTAGTT
Source organism: Pseudomonas sp. (assembly GCF_041601375.1). GTDB lineage: Bacteria > Pseudomonadota > Gammaproteobacteria > Pseudomonadales > Pseudomonadaceae > Aquipseudomonas. Next base: position 27,981 of record NZ_JBFIIG010000023.1, read on the forward strand.
CAGCGCACGGCCGTTCAGGCCGGGCTCGGCCTCGGTGGAATAGCACCAGTCGGTGCGCGGGTTGCCGATGCAATACAGGTAGCCGACCGGAATATGAATCCACGGATAGCTGTCACGCCCACCGGCCTCCAGCAGCAACACCCGCACCGCCGGATCGGCGGACAGGCGATTGGCCAGCAGGCAGCCGGCCGGGCCGGCACCGACGATCAGGTAGTCGTAACTGTCCTCAAGTTGCTGCATCGGTGCCCTCGCTGTAGCCATTGCTGTTGGAATGGACAACAGCCTAGCCGCCCGGCAGCCGAGCGGCATGATCTTTTGGTCTGAGATGGACGCGGTGAATGGCGACAGGGCCCGTAGAGCCTATGTTCCCGTGCAAGACTCGCGACAGCGTAGGGTGGATGACGCTTTACCCATCCACCGACAACGATGGCGGATGAAAAAGGCGTCATCCACCCTACGGCCGAGCGCATACCTCGTAGGAGCGGCTTCAGCCGCGAATTCTTCGCGGCACAGCCAAAGCTTCGCGGCTAAAGCGGAACGCCGCCCGGCCACTCCGACGCACAGCAACCTGTTCGGAGCGCGCGGCGGTGAATCGGGTCAGCGCCTCCATGCCCGTAGCCCGATTTTCAGCCGGCGTTCAGCTCCACGCGCACCTGGGCTTCCAGCTCACTTTTCAGCGCCGGGTCGAGCTTGAGCTGACGGGCCAGTTCCTCCAGGTAGGCGCGCTCCATGAAGTGCTCCTCATCGACCATCAGTACGCTGGCGATATACATCTCGGCGGCCATTTCCAGGCTGGTCGCCGCGCGCGCCACCTCGGCCGGATCCAGCGGTTTGTTCAGTTCGGCCTCGAGCCAGCGCTGCAGTTCGGCGTCATTGGTCAACTTGACCAGCTCGCCTTCGATGAGCTGGCGCTCACGCGCATCGACATGGCCATCCGCCTTGGCAGCGGCCACCAGCGCCTTGAGAATGCCCTGGCTATGCACCTCGGCCTGCGGCGCCGGCAATCGATCGAGGGTTTGCGGTTCGCCTTGCGGCGCTTGCGCCTGCTGCGTCTGCCAGTTGCCATAGGCCTTGTAGGCGATCACCCCGAGTGCGGCCAGGCCGCCATAGGTCAGCGCCTTGCCGCCCAACTTGCGGGCACTCTTGTTGCCCAGCAGCAAAGCCATGGCACCGCCAGCCAAAGCGCCGCCACCCGCACCGGAAAGCAGACTGCCCAGACCGCCGCCAGCACCACCTGACAACACACCACCGGCGGCGGCGGAACCCTTGCCGGGGCCTTGCCCAGCCTTGTTTTGCAGCAGATCCTGGCCGGATTTGAGTAGCTGATCGAGCAAACCACGGGTATTCATCGACAAGTCTCCTGGGTACCAAAGGTGCAAATGAGACCGCCAGATTAATTGCTAGATTCCTCCTGTCGCAGGAGCGATTGCATCGAGATGTTGCCGCATCCCAGGGCTGCTGCATCCTGCCAGGCGTCCTGCAGTTGGTCGGTTATTCGGGGGAAAATCCACAAATAGTGTTTTGCATCACACCCTGCCCCTATGCGTTTACTAATTGACGTCGGTAGGATGACGCCACTACGAGTAAAACTCGATTCAGGCTATGGAAAGCTCAACAGTCCAGCGCAGACAGCCCTCCATGCCCCGATTTGCAGCCGCCCGCAACCCCATCCTGACCGTGGCCCTGGCCATCCTGCTGGCCGTGGCCTGCACCCCCGGCAATGCCCAACTGCGACCTGAAAACTCTCTGGCTCAGGCCATCGAGCAGGCCCGCCTGACCAGCTGGCGCAGCCTGATCGAGCAGAGCGTCAGCCTGGACGAGCGAAGCAAACTGCAGACAATCAACGACTTCATCAACCGCTCGGTGAGCTATGGCACGGATCGCCAAATCTGGGGCATGGACGATTACTGGGCGACGCCGCTAGAGACGCTGTCGCGCGGCCGCGGCGATTGCGAAGACTTCGCCATCGGCAAGTATTTCAGCCTGGTGCAGATGGGCGTGCCCAGCGAGAAGCTGCGCCTGACCTTCGTCAAGGCCCTGTCGCTCAATCAGGCGCACATGGTCTTGGCCTACTACCCGAGCCAGACGGGCCAGCCACTGATCCTCGACAACCTCGAGCCGCGGATCAAGCCGGCGGCGGAACGCCGCGACCTGCTGCCGGTGTATGCCTTCAACAACCACGGGATCTTCCTGGCCAAGGCGCCGCAGCAGAAGTCCGCGCAACCGCCGCAACTGCTCTCGCGCTGGAGCGATGTCAGCGAACGTGTCCTCGCCGATGAGCAGCGCCAGCAGGCCAACCAGGGCTGACCACTACACTCAGCGACGCGACGCAAAAGCTGGCGGGTTGTCGCTGCGCTCCGAAGCCGCCCTACGCTCCGCCCCATTACCTCGAGCAATCCGCGACCTGTAGGGTGTCACTCGCCGCAGGCAGTGCACCAGGGTTCAGCGACGCGGTACAAAAGCTGGCGGGTTGTCGCTGCGCTCCGAAGCCGCCCTACCCGCCGCCCCGTTACCTCGAGCAATCCGCGACCTGTAGGGTGTCACTCGCCGCAGGCAGTGCACCAGGGTTCAGCGACGCGGTACAAAAGCTGGCGGGTTGTCGCTTCGCTCCGAAGCCGCCCTACCCGCAGGCAGTGCACCGTCGATTACCGGGCGACACCTCAGCGTGGCGCCAGGTGCGCCACCATCAGTTGCACGCTTTCCCGGCCGCGGTACTCGTTGACGTCCAGCTTGTAGGCCAGTTCGACCCAGCGCACGGTGGGATTGGGCCAGACCTCGCGGTCGATGTTGAAGGCGATGCCGTCCAGGGTCTGCCCGCCGCACTCGGTCTTCAGCACCAGCTTGAGGTGCTTGTCGCCGACCAGGCGCTGCTGCACCACCTGGAACACGCCATGGAACAGCGGCTCGGGGAAGTGCTGGCCCCAGGGCCCGGCATTGCGCAGTTCCTGGGCCAGGGGCAGGTGAAACTCTTCGACCGACAGGGCGCCATCGGAGAGCAGACGCCCGGTCAGGTCGTCTTCGCACAGCTGGCGCCGTACTTCGGCATCGAAGGCGGCGGCAAAGGCTCCGAAGTTGGCTTCGGGCAGGGACAGCCCCGCCGCCATGGCATGCCCGCCGAACTTGCTGATCAGCTGCGGATGCCTGGCCGCGACGGCGTCCAGGGCATCACGGATATGAAAGCCCGGCACCGAACGCGCCGAGCCCTTGAGCACGCCGTCGCCGGCATCGGCGAAGGCGATGGTCGGCCGGTGGTAACGCTCCTTCATGCGCGAGGCGAGAATGCCGATCACGCCCTGGTGCCAATCCGCCTCGAACAGGCACAGGCCGAACGGCATGTCTTCCAGCGGCAGGTCCTTGAGCTGGGCCAGGGCCTCGCGCTGCATGCCCTGTTCGATGGCCTTGCGGTCCTGGTTGAGCTGATCCAGCTCCACCGCCATGTCGCGGGCCTGGGCTTCATCTTCACAAAGCAGGCATTCGATCCCCAGGCTCATGTCGTCCAGGCGCCCGGCCGCATTCAGGCGCGGGCCGAGGATAAAGCCCAGGTCGGTGGAGGTGATGCGTTCCGGCTGCCGTCCGGCCACCTCGAGAATCGCGCGCAGGCCCGGCCGCGCGCGCCCGGCACGAATCCGCGCCAGGCCCTGATGGACCAGGATGCGGTTGTTGGCGTCCAGCGGCACCACGTCGGCGACGCTGCCCAGGGCCACCAGGTCGAGCAGCTCGGCCAGGTTCGGTTGCGGCCGCTGCGGATTGAACCAGTTCAGCTCGCGCAAGCGCGCACGCAGCGCCAGCAGCACATAGAAGATCACCCCGACCCCGGCCATGGCCTTGCTCGGGAACTCGCAGCCCTGCTGGTTGGGATTGACGATGGCGTCCGCCGCCGGCAGCTCGGCCCCCGGCAGGTGGTGATCGGTGACCAGCACCATCAGTCCCGCCGCCTTGGCCGCCGCCACGCCCTCGACGCTGGAGATGCCGTTGTCCACGGTGATCAGCAACTGCGGCTGGCGCTCGAGCGCCACCGCGACGATTTCCGGGGTCAGGCCGTAGCCGTACTCGAAACGGTTCGGCACCAGGTAGTCGACATGGGCCGCGCCGAGCATGCGCAGACCGAGCATGCCGACCGTGCTGGCGGTGGCGCCATCGGCGTCGAAGTCGCCGACGATCAGCATGCGCTGGCCCTGCTCCAGGGCCTGCACCAGCAGTTCGACCGCCGCCTCGATGCCCTTGAGCTGCTGATAGGGCAGCAGGCGCGCCAGGCCCTTGTCCAGCTCGACCTGCGACTGCACGCCACGGGCGGCATACAGACGGGTCAACAACGGTGGCAGATTACCCAGATCGGGCAGGATGGCGGGTAGCGGGCGGGCTTCGATGCGCATATTTATTCTTTGTCGTGTAGGGCGGGTGCAACCCGCCGGGTTCCTTGCTTGGCGGCTTGCACCCGCCCTACGCTGCCGGTGCAGGAGCCAGGGGACGCCTGGCTCCTACAGGAAGGCTCAGCGTTCGCCGATCAGCCACTCGATCGGCACTTCGTGCTGGCCGCGCTCGTCGGTGACGAACAGCTCGCCGTCGCTGATCATCACGCTCCAGTTCAGCGCGCGCGGCATGTCCAGGGCCAGGCTCGCCAGGGCGTCCTGGTCCAGGGCCACCACATTGATGTTCTTCAGGCTGCGCACCGGGGCGAGCACCTTGGTCTGCCAGACGCGCAGATTGCCGTAGGCCACCAGGCTGAACTTCTCGGTGCGCCGCGAGCACCAGGTGATGCGGTCGCTGTCCGGCTGGCCGACTTCGATCCAGTGCAGCACGCGGTCGTCCAGGCTCTTCTCCCACAGCGCCGGCTCGTCCACGTCCGACAGGCCGCGGCCGAATGCCAGGTGCTCATGATAGAACAGCGCGTAGCCGATCAGCCGCGCGGCCAGGCGCTCTTCGGTTTCCGAGGGGTGCTTGGCCACGGTGAAACGCAGGTGCTCATAGACGCTGCGGTCGATATCGGTGAGGTTCAGCTCGATCTTGTAGGTCGTGGAAGGCAGGGCCATGGACGGGCTTCTTGGCTAGGCGAAAAGTCCGCAAGTCTAACCCGAAACGGCCGGTGCCGAACCAACCACCCGGCCAACAGCGCATTTTCCGTTCGCCGCCGCGCCTGGCGAACCAGCGACCGCATGCCCCGCCCGCTGGTGACACGACACGGTTGAAATGTCGGCTAAACGCCTGGCGTGTACCGGAGGGCCCGCCATGCTCGTGTAATTAATTCAGGCTACAGAATCACCCTCAAGCACTGACCCGCGTGATACAGCGAGAACCCCGCCTCATAGGCACAACTTCGCAAACCCGCCGTATGCAAGGCCTTCATCTGAGTGAACGGGATGGGCAGCCTGTCCGGGTCGTCGTTCAGCAGGAACTGCGCAAACGCCCTGCCTATTACAGTCCCGGTGGTATTGCCGCGGCCGTTATAGCCGGTTACCGCAACGATTCCCGGCGCAGGTTCGAAGAGGCGCATCAGATGATCCGGGGTGAAATCGATGCAGCCGGTCCAATGCAGCTCCCACTCGACCTTGCCGAGCTCGGGAAAATAGTGGCCCTGGATGCGATCCGCCCAGCGGCGGATGAACCAGTCCGGCTTATTGCTGGCCTTGCCGAGGCTGCCCAGCACCAGCCGACCCTCGGCGTCGCGGCGAATGCTGCTCAGCACGGTTCTGGTGTCCCAGGAGCCTTGGCCATGCGGGAGGATTTTCTCTGCGGCGCTGCCGTGCAGAGGCGCCGAGGCCACCTGAAGGAAGTAACCGCGAAAATAGTTGCGGCGCAGCTCGGTCCACTCGCCCTCTGTGTACGCCCCGGTCGAAATGACCACCTTCTCTGCGGCCACGGCGCCGCGCTCGGTGCGCACCAGCCAGGCGTCGCCCTGGCGATTGAGGTCTTGCACCGGCGAGTGCTGGTAGATAGTCCCGCCCAAGCGGGTGACCGCCAATGCCAGCCCCACCGTGTAGCCCATCGGGTTGATCGTGCCCGCCCGGTGATCGAGCAGGGCTGCGCTGATCTTGTCTGTCCCGCAATAGTCTTCGCAGACCGCGCCGGTCAGCAGCTCGACATCCGCCCCGCGCCGGCGCCACTGCTCTTCACGCGCCTCGAGGTCTGCCAGACCCGCGGCGTTGTGCGCCATATGCAGGGTGCCGTCGTTACGCGCCTGGCAGTCGATGGCGTAGCGCCGGATCAGCGCGAACACCTCGGCCGGTGCCTGCCCCAGCACCTCGTTCAGACGGCTGCCGCGCGGCTTACCCAGCGTCGACTCGACGTCATCGGGCTTGATCCAGGTGCCGGCATTGACCAGGCCGACGTTGCGTCCGGAGCCGCCGTGGCCGACCCGATGCGCCTCGAGCACGCACACCGTCTTGCCCTGCTCCAAGAGGTGCAGAGCCGCGCACAGGCCGGTGATGCCGCCACCGATGACGCAGACGTCGAACTTGACCTGACTGGCCAGGGCAACGGATTCGACCTGCGTGGGCGTCACCTTCTCCCAGAGACACGCTTGAGCAAAACCACTCATGAAACCCACCTCTTCAAACAGCAGCGTTTGCTGAAATTGCAGGCACGCAGCGATGGCCATGGACATGGCCGGCGCGGTAAGGAGTACGCGAGGCGGGAAGCTCTTGCACAACGAAGAGCAGGAGCCTCCCCGAAAAGCCCCATGCCGGGCATCTGATGCCGGGCATGGGCAAGCACGTGATCAATCGAACACGATGCCCTGCGCCAGGGGGAGTTCGCGGGAGTAGTTGATGGTATTGGTCTGGCGACGCATGTAGGCCCTCCAGGCGTCGGACCCGGATTCGCGACCGCCGCCGGTTTCCTTCTCGCCACCGAAGGCGCCACCGATCTCGGCGCCACTGGTGCCGATGTTGACGTTGGCGATGCCGCAATCGCTCCCGGATGCACCCTGGAAGCGCTCGGCCTCGCGCACATCGGTGGTGAAGATGCAGGACGACAGGCCCTGCGGCACTTCGTTGTTCAGCCGCAGCGCTTGCTCGAAGTCATCGTAGGCGAGGACATAGAGGATCGGCGCGAAGGTCTCGTGACGCACGACATCGGTCTGGCCGGGCATCTCGACGATTGCCGGGGCGACGTAGTACGCATTCGGGAACTGCTCCTGCAGCTGGCGCTCGCCGCCAAACACCGTGCCGCCCTCATCGCGCGCCTTGACCAGTGCGTCCTGCATCGAGCGGAATGCCTGCTGGTCCATCAGCGGGCCGACCAGGTTGTCCTGGCGCGGGTCGCCGATGCGCACCTTGGCGTAGGCGGCCTTGACCCGGGCCACGACTTCGTCCTGCACCGAGCGATGCACGATCAGGCGCCGCAGGCTGGTACAACGCTGCCCCGCCGTGCCGACGGCACTGAACAGGATGCCGCGCACGGCCAGATCGAGATCGGCACTGGGGGTCAGAATCATCGCGTTGTTGCCGCCCAGCTCGAGGATGCTGCGACCGAAACGGGCCGCGACGCGAGGCCCGACCTCGCGGCCCATGCGGGTGCTGCCGGTGGCGCTGACCAGCGGCACGCGCGGATCCTCGACCAGCGCCTCACCCGCCTCGCGATCACCGATGAGCAACTGGCTCAAGCCATTCGGGGCATCGCCGAACTGCTGCAAGGCCACCTCGAACAGGGCCTGACACGCCAGGGCGGTGAGCGGGGTTTTCTCCGACGGTTTCCAGATCACGGCATTGCCGCAGACCAGGGCCAGGGCGGTGTTCCAGGCCCAGACCGCGACAGGGAAATTGAAGGCGCTGATGACCCCCACCACGCCCAGCGGATGCCAGGTTTCCCGCATATGGTGGCCGGGGCGCTCGGAGGCGATGGTCAGGCCGTAGAGCTGGCGCGACAGGCCGACGGCGAAGTCGCAGATGTCGATCATTTCCTGCACTTCGCCCAGGCCTTCCTGGGTGATCTTGCCGGCCTCGATCGAGACCAGCTCGCCCAGTTGGGCCTTGTGCTGACGCAGCACTTCGCCAAACAGGCGCACCAGCTCGCCGCGCCGCGGGGCGGGCACATCACGCCACGCCAGGAATGCCTGATGGGCCGCTGCAACCTTGGCGGGCACTGCGGCCGGGCTTTCCAGGGTGACGGACGCGATCTGGCTGCCGTCGATCGGGGTATGCACGCTATGGTTGCCCCCTTGGTATGCACTGGCGCTGACACCAAGGTTTTTGAGCAGCTCATCGACCATGTTCTTCTCCTGAATTCGTTGACGGAAATCAGTATCAAGCCGAATCCACTTGGTGGACAAACGACCTTTACGCACCACATCATTCCCCTGAAGAATGAAATCTCTCAAGCCCGCAGCAGAGTTCGCCATGTCCAAACGCTTACTCCCCACCATGACCGCCCTGCAATGCTTCGAGGCGGCCGCCAGGCACATGAGCTTCACCCGCGCGGCAGAAGAGCTGCATCTGACCCAGAGCGCGGTGAGCAAGCAGGTCGCCCAGCTCGAGGAGATGCTCCAGCACCTGCTGTTCCATCGGGTGCGGCGACGCCTGCGGCTGACCCCGGCGGGCGAGCTGTACCAGGCGGAGGTCAACAAGATCCTGACCCAGGTCGATATCTCCAGCCGCTACATCCTGTCCTACGGCGGCGAGACCGAAGTGCTCAGGGTGGCCACCCAGCCCACCTTCGGGACCCGCTGGCTGATCCCCAACCTCAAGGGGTTTTCCAAGCGCTATCCCAACATCCACCTCGATATCAGGAATGAGCTGGAGCCCTTCGACCTGGTGCAGGACAAGGCCGATGTTGCCTTCTTCTACGGCCAGGGATCCTGGCCTGGCGCGACCTGTATCGAACTGTTTGGCGAAGACGTGGTGGCGGTCTGTGCGCCCGGGATACTGGCCGACCAGCCCTTTGCCAGCGCGGGGGAGCTGGCCGACCTGGTGCTGCTGCAGTGCACCTCGCGACCGGAGGCCTGGCACGAGTGGTTCGACGAACAAGGGATCAACACGGATCGCAGCTACCATGGCCCGCGCTTCGATACCTTCTACATGTGCATCGGTGCGGCCCAATCCGGCTGCGGAGTCGCCCTGGTGCCACGCTTCCTGGTCGAGGACGAACTCGCCGAAGGCAAACTGGTGATCCCCTGGCAGCACCACAAGGCGAGCCAGGGCTCCCACTTCATGGCCCATGCGGAGCAGTCCCTGGACATTCCGAAGGTGAGAAGCTTCGTCGACTGGATCCTCGAGAAGGCGCAAGGGAAAAACCAGTGTCGCCCGGATCACTTGTAGGGTGGGTCGGGCCGCGCAGGTTAGCGGCGCCAACCCCCGAACGATCAGACACCGCCATCGTGGCGCGCCGCGTAACCCACCAAGCGATATAACGGGTTGCGCCGATGGCGGGTTACGGCGCAACGGATCTTGCTGGTTCATCGCTATCGGCAGCGTGCGCCTAACCCGCCCTACAGGGATCGCGGCACAGGGTAAGACCGCGAGTAGCCGACACTTCGACGTTGTCGTGACACTAGTGCCTAACCCGAGGTCCTGAATATTAGGAATGATCGAGTAAGTTTTTTTCGCTTGTGAGCGAGCGGCATTCCTCGCTTTGATAGAGAGCAATCCCTATTCGAAGAGAATGCTGCGATGCCATTTCCCGCCCCTGCCCTGCCTGAGCATCAGGCAACCGGAACATCCGCCCCTGCCCCTCGCACGGCTCCGGCATCGACGCCGGACCCGCGGATGTCCGCCGCGGCTGGCGAGGCGGCTCGGGCATGAAGCCGTCGCCCATCAGCAGCTCGCTGTCGATCGTCCACCCGATCACCCTGAGCCACGGACGCAACGCCCTGGTCTGGGACTCGCAAGGTAACCAATACATCGACTTCGTCGGCGGCATCGGCGTCCTCAACCTGGGCCATTGCCACCCTGCGGTGGTCGCCGCCATC